>QJVM01000255.1 GCA_003235715.1 Nitrospirota bacterium | reverse complement strand
GGAATACAACATAAACATCGTGAAGCCCCTGATTATGCTTTCCATCCCTTGGGCGGTAAGTATTCACACGGTCACCGCCTTCCTGTATAACGGGCTCGCGGCGCGGCCTTTCTGGAACGCATCCATTCTCGCGCCCCGTTTTCTGGCATCGGCGTTCTGTTCGGGGCCCGCGGTTATGATTATTATCTTTCAGGTCATCCGCAAGATCTCGAAAGTGGATATCGATAATCGGGCAATTCAGAAAATCGCAGAGCTCATCGCCTATGCCATGGGGCTTAACCTCTTTCTGTTGGGAGCTGAGGTCTTTAAGGAATTTTATTCAGGCACCCTTCACATGGCCCCGATGGAGTATATGTATTTTGGCCTTCACGGCAAGACCCGCCTCGTTCCGTGGATGTGGACCGCGCTGATCTTCAACCTGACCGCGTTCTTCCTTTTCCTGAGGCCTCAGACGCGCGAGAACTTCTTTTCCCTGAACCTGGCCTGCATCCTGGTCATCACGGGGGTCTATATCGAGAAGGGGATGGGGCTTGTTGTGCCGGGTTTCGTGCCGGGGACGCTTGGAGAGATCTATGAATATTCGCCCACGACGACTGAGATCCTTATCACGATCGGTATCTGGGCCGCAGGAGCGCTCTTCTACACGCTGATGCTGAAGGTGGCCATCCCGATCTATACGGGTGAGCTACGCTTTCTCCCCGCCTCGGCCGGGCCGAACGTTCAGAACGACGCCGCTGAGGCTTCCTAGTACGCCAAGTCTGTTTCGTGTTCGCTCAGAAGGGAGGCCAGGACCGAGCGCGTTCGTCGCCCGATGAACGCACGGGTTGTTCTGGTGTTCCTGCGTGTATATTCCGGAGGACCTTGAATGGATATTGACGTGGATGTGAATGGCGACTCGTTGCCCATTCGGGTCGACGAGCCTTTTCATATGGATGTGGATGGGGTGGTTCAGCGCATTGCCGAGTTCCTGGAACCCAAAGGTTTCACCCTGGAAGCCCTGCGTCTGAAAGAACTCCTCCCCAGGATGGTGCGGGGCATTGTCGGATGTGAAAAGGGGTGCCCGGCCGATGCGCAGAGTTTTGTTCGCAAGGGGTTCCATGATTACCACCTCGAGTATATCGAGGGGGGGATCCTGACCGCCGTCCGGGAGGTGGCCGGCAGTGACCGTCTCGTGATACGGATGTTTCCCGACTTCTGAAACCCTTCGACTGTTTCTTCCTCCACTCGGCCAACAGGGACGAGGTCCGTCTTACCTTCCTGTGGTATATTGAAAAAAGGGAAATCGTTTTCGTAGAGAAGCATGTTCCCTGGGATCGGACCCATGCCTTCCAAAAGGGTGAATAATTCCTTCAGGACAAGGAGGTTCTTTGAATGTTAAGCAAGAAGATGGAAAAGGCCTTGAACGACCAGATGGTGTTTGAACTGTATTCCGGGTATATCTACCTGTCCATTTCTTCCTGGTTCAAGACGCAGGAACTGCCTGGTTTTGCCAACTGGTTTCGCGTGCAGGCCCAGGAAGAGCTGGTTCACGGAATGAAGTTTTTCGACTACCTCCTGGAGGTCGGCGGCCATGCCAAGACCGGTGCCATCCAGGAGCCGCCGTTGACCTTCAAGTCCATCCGAGCGGCCTGTGAACTTTCCCTCGAGCATGAGCGGATCGTGACCTCCAACATCAATAAACTGGTCACCATGGCGCGAAAAGAGGACGATCACGCCACAGACAACTTCCTTCAATGGTTCATCACAGAACAAATTGAGGAAGAAGCCAATGCAACGGCCAACGTGGCCCGGGTGAAGATGGTGGAAAACGACGGTCGGGGGATTCTGATGCTGGATGCCGAAATGGCGAAACGGGTTTTTGTTCCACCTGCGGCACCGGCCGAGGCCTGATCGCTCATTCCAGTGATGAAGAATCGGGAGCCGGCCGACGGCATGCGCCCCGGTCGGTTGGCGTATAGGAAGGAGTTCTGCCTTGGGTGACCGGCAGGCGTACGAGCCTTTGACCATGCACGATAAGGTTACGGTGATCCTTTATCGGGCGGGGATTGTGTTTTCGACCCTCGGGATGGTGTTCCTGGCTGTCTTTTCCATGACAACGCCCGAGGGGTGGATGGGCGGAATCAATGCACGGGGTCTATCCAATGGGCTTCTGTATCTTCTTGTCGGGACCATTGGTCTAAGCGTCGTCTTTATTCATTTATACGTGAGCAGGTTCCACCGCTTTCTCAAGCGGCTTTATCTGGTTGGGCTGGCCGGTATGCTTGTGCTTGCTCTGGTAGGAAAAGGTGACTTGATGGGGGCTTTTGAGAAGCATCAATACGCCCCGTTGCTCCTTCTGCCCTTGACCGGTTGCCTGGGATTTGTGACGGCCAAGGAAGCCTTCTGCTTCCAATTGCATGAAGGGTATCTCCTTGCCCTTCTCATGCCTGCATTGATCGTCGCGGCGTCGGTGGGGCTGCTGGCCGGGCCCGCCGTGTCCGGGAGTCTTGGGCTGGTTGCTGTCCTTCTTGTTGTCTTTACGCTCCGCAAGGTGTTCATGCCTCTGCATTATGATATCGGTGACAAATCCGCGTATCAGTAACGGGTCCGGCTCTGAGGGGAGTGGTCAAAGGTTCTGACCCCACCATCAGGGATAAAGGGATAGAAATACTTAAAGGAGGATTGGACGATGGGAGACTTGGGTGCAAAGACAAGGAAGAACCTCGAAAGCGCATTTGCCGGCGAATCACAAGCGCGCAACAAGTACACCTATTTCGCCGCGGTGGCGCGCAAGGAGGGATATCATTATATCGCCAAGATCTTCGAGGAGGCGGCGGCCAACGAGATGCGTCATGCCAAGGACGAATTCAGCCGTCTTGGCGGTATCGGGGATACGAAGGCCAACCTCAGGGCCGCGATTGAGGGCGAAGTTCATGAAACGCTTGAAATGTATCCACGATTTGCCGGGGAGGCGGAGGAGGAGGGCAACCCGGATGCGGCCCGGCTTTTCCGAAGTATTGCTGAAGTTGAGAAACATCATGGAGACCGGTACAAACGTCTTCTCGAGATGATTGAGAAGGGAACGGTTTACAAACGGGACAAGCCCGTACGCTGGAAATGCAGTGTGTGCGGCTATGTCCGGGAGGGGACGGAACCACCGGAAACGTGCCCTTCGTGCAAGCATGCAGGTCAGTATTACGAGCCGGAAGATATGTATTTTGCCTGAGGCGAACAGGGCCCTCCCCAAAGAGGTTCGGGACGGGTCGGCCTTCATCCGTTTTCCGTTGTGCGACCGGCCACCGCCCCTCTCAAGCGGTGGCTGGTCTTTTGAAGAATATCGAGTTCGACTCTATCTTTCAGCTTCAAGAGCCTTCAGAACCGAGTGCCAGGCCTCTTCATCCTCGCGGTAGGCCTCGATGAATTTGGCCAGTGTCTCGAGGTTTCTATCCGGGGGTGTCTCCCGGGAAAAGTGCGAAGTCTTTTCGGAGAGCCCGGCCTCCACGGCCAGAACAACATCTTTTGCGACCTCGATCAGGCGTTCAAGTTCCGGTTCCCTGGTCCACAAGGGGCCGGCCGAATGGAACAAGGCCAGCAGGCGGTTTGCTCTTTCTGTTACTGTTTTCCGGACCTCTTCATAACGCTCCATGAGTTGTTTTGCCGTTTCCTGAAGCGTCCCGGAAATCACCTCCCGGGACGGCTGTGTGTCCGGATAGCCTTGCTCTGCAAGGGATTCTACGGCAAAAAGGACCACATCGCCCCAGAACTGAGCCTCGAATTCCCGTGCCAGGCTGAGGCCAATCCCTGAACCCTTTATACCCGCCCGGAACTCACTTTCTGCCTGGCCTGGAAGAACACGGCGATGCAGCAAGGGAAAAGGACCTGAAACAAAACGGTTCTGCAAACGATTCCTTAGAAGGCGACCCAGTACGGGGCCGGCCATTCGGAGACGGAGCGGAGCAAAGGGGATGAAGTGCCTGAGTCCTGCCGGGCGTAACACATAATTCCCGGTGTATACCGTGCGGGCGGGGGTGAGATTTCCCGAAACCTCATCCGGAGACACCGGCCGGGTGGGATGTCGCCCGTGAAAGAAGGCCGGAAGCACCTCGATAAAGGCTTTGAGTGCGGCAGCTGAATCATGACGTTCCGAGAGCGGACAAGGGAACGGGACCGGGCCTGTGGGGTCGGAGAACCCGAACAGAATCCGGAGGTCATTGTAGGCGGCACTATGCACGGGGGCATCTGTTTCGCGGTGAAAGGGGCATGGGGCGGCAGGATTCATGGTGAGAATATTCTGAAAAAGGGACTCCATGTCCTCCAGCAGGCCTCCAACCATGACAGCCGGAGCAACCGGCGGGTCTCCAAAGACCTTGCCCGTCAGGATCTCGATGGGATTCCGGCGAAAGACCCTGTCTATCGCATGAAAGAACGGGACCTCCCTGCCCCTGCCGTTGTCCGCAACAGTTTTGAATTCCTCGTCGCTGTCCACGAACCAGATCAGCGTGCGTTCCGGATGCGATGCTTCCGCGAGTTGCCGGGCCAGATAAAGGCAAGCCAGATTCCGGCTTGCGGAGGCCCCCTTGTGACCGGGGAGAGACGGACCCGAGAGAGAACCCAGTATCCGGCAAAGTCCGTCCCTCTGATCCGCAGACAGCCGTCCGAGGACCTCCTTCTGTTCCTCAAGACCGAAATATTCTGAACGCAGGCCCTGCTCGTGAAGCCCTTCCGAAAGGTTCCGATGCCTGGCCATATTGGCGGGATCTTCGCTGTCGTCAACGACCACCACAGTCAGCTTGTCACGGACCCCGCCTGTGGGCGACTGCAGCCATTCGCGGCCGTATGGGAACTCCTTGAGATGCTGGCGCAGACTCTGGAGACAGTTTGCGAGCATGGTCGGACGTTCCGCGACAGGAATGACAATAAAAAAATCATGACGCGGGTCGTCCGGAAAGCGATTCAACAGGGACTCCTTCTCTAGGAGGAGTTCCCGAAGTAGACGCGTGGCGGCTGCGCGATCCCTGCCGGAAGGCGGGGGCGGACAATTTGTCAGGAACTCTTCGGCGTGATCATAGGCATCGAGAAGGTGTTGAAGGGAGGGGGGGGCCTTCGGCCCCCAGAACCGTGTGAAAGAAGGCACAACATCCTTTGCTGCGGCCAACACTCCTTCCAATAGGGGCGCGTGCACCCGAGACAGCAATGTTCTTTCCGGCCCGTTACCCAAGGTGCACGTCAACGACCGGACGAGTAGTTCGGAAAGGCGTCCGGGTTCAGGATTACGTCCACGAGCAGAATATTATCGGAGTCGATTTGACGGAGCGCGGCCGGGATATGGTCGGCCGAAGCCACACGAACATATTCGATGCCAAAGGAACGGGCAAGCAGTTCAAAGTCCGGATTCTGGAAGTCACACGAAATATACCGTTCCCGGTAATTATAGTGCTGGTTCTTTCTCACCAGGCCTAGGGAGGCGTTGTTCAGGAGAATCACGGTCAGGGGGATCTGATGATTAACCGCAGTCATCAGCTCCATGCAACACATCTGGAAACCACCATCGCCCAGCACCGCCACCGTGGGCCTGCCGCTTGAAATGCGTGCGCCAATGGCCGCAGGGATGGACTGCCCCAGCGAGGATATTCCTGAATTCGGAAAATAACGGTCCGGGATATTCACGGGAACGAAATTCTGCATGTAGACGATATTGTCATCAAAGATCAGCGCTTCCTCTCCGACCTTCTCCGTCAGGCCCGAAAGCAGTTCGCGGACGAGGGTAAACCCTTCGTCGTCAAATTTGGGTGAGTCGAATTGCTGGCGGTAATTGGACAATTCCGGATGTCTGTGCGGGGCTGAATACCCTTTGTGCGTAACCTCCATGACTTTTTCGAAAATGCGGCGGGCATCCCCCTGGACGGGCAGCGTCGGCGCGACCCCTTTATGCAGGGCCGCCGGGCTCACATCCACGCGAATGATTCTTTTGCCCCTGAGCAGTTCTGAATTCCAGTTATAGCTGGTGCGTTCACCAAAACTGACGCCGACCAGACAGACGACATCGGCCTGGTCCTCGATATAACGGCGGGCGAACTCCCGAGAGGTGACGCCGAGAACCCCCAAGGAGAGGGGATCGCTTTCCGGCATGACCCCTCGTGCCTTGAGGCTCGTCGCCACGGGAATGCCGAGTTTTTGTGCGAGGTTCCGAACCACTCCGCTCGCTCCGGACGCCACCGCTCCCCATCCGGCCACAATCACGGGGCAGCGGGCCTCCATGAGAAGCTGCCCCATCTCCTCGACCGTCGACCCGTTCATTAGGGTCACCGGGTCCGGGGTATGGCCTTTCAGCCATTCCAGAACGAGCGGCCCCTCGGGAATTTCCTCTTTCAGAACGTTGAACGGAAAACTGAGAAGCACCGGTCCCGGAAGTGGCGAGATCAGAACATTCAGCGTTTTGTCCAGGACTTGGGCGACATAGTCAGGCCGTTCGACAATGCGATGAAACGCCGTGACCCCTTTGAATATGCTCTTCTGGTCAATGCTGTGGCCTTCCCCGGAACTCTCCTGGAGTGCCCCTTTTCCGAAGGAGTAGGTGGGGGTCTCCCCTGTTATCGCCAAGACAGGGATCCGGTCGACGTAGGCGTGGGCCAGCCCGGTTACCAGATTGGTAGCCCCGGGGCCCGCGGTGGCCAGACAGACGCCGACGCGTCTGCCGGCCTTGGCATAACCCCCGGCCATGAAGGCGGCGCCTTGTTCGTGCTTGGTCAGGACGGGAACAATGTCCGAATCGTAGAGACTATCGTAGACCGGAAGGATATGAGCGCCAGGAATCCCGAAGACGTGGCTTGTGCCGAGGATTCCGAGAAAGCGGACGAGAAGTTCCGAGACTTTCATGGAATATTAACAGGAAACAACCAACAGGGCCCTTTCCCCCGGGACCCCCTCGGGCACGGCACGGGTAGGTTCAGACAAATCGCGAGTTCAGGCGTCTGAGAAACGTGACAAAGATCTTGCGACCTTCCCGGGTTTCAATATCCACGCCCTGGCGTGCGAGATTCTCGCGCAACTTATCCAGTTCCTGGAGATAGATCTCGTCCACGGAAAACGATGTCTTGATCAAATGCTGTTTCTCTTCCGGATCAATATGTCCCACCTGCCCGGTCAACCTCCTCCGTCCGCTCGTCTTTCGTCTTCAATCTCATTTCGGGCGGCACAGGCGGAACAGATTTTGTTCCCCTTTTCGTCCACTCCGTAACGGTCCACGTTCATAATGATGTCGTCGCATTCATGACACGTACCAATAACGGATTTCATGCAGAACTGGCAGAGGGTCACAGCCTCCCCGGTCCCGGGGTGAGTCCACTCGACGAGGTCAAGAGTGTCGTGACAAACGGAACATGCAGTATCCATAAGGGGAATTCCTAGCGCGTTTGAAATTATTCTGATGCTTCCGGCTTTACGGGTTGCCCCGGAGCCTCGGTTTCTTGGGTCGCGGCTGACGACTCCTCGACGAACCGTATCGCCTCAGGCGCCCATGGCGATTTCGGAAACTGGGCAGCCAGAGTCTTCAATACTTCAAGTTTTTTGTCGTTCTGTCCCATGCCTTCATAGAGAACCGATAAGTGGTAGAGGGCCGTGTCCCCTACCATCACATCCTGGGCCAGCGACTCCATCTCCCCCACCGCCTCGTCCGTCTTGCCGTCCGCCACCGCGATCAAGGCGAGTTTGAGTCGGGCGGCTGAGGCCAGAGGGGCATCGGGTTCCCGAGTAACGAACCGGCTGTACGTCTCCTTCGCCAGATCGGTCTGACCCGATTTAAGGTAAGCCTCGGCCTTGTATATCTGGGCCAGCGCAGAGGAGCGGACCGCCTCCGCCTTCTTGAAGAGTTCTAGAGTTTCGGCATAATTATCGGCGAGCGCCCCAGGATCGTAGAATGCGGCCAAAGCCTTGTTCTCGAGTTCCGTTGAATCTTCAATCCGGCCGGACCGGAATACCGTAATGGCAATCCCCAGGACCACGATGACCGCTATAACCCCCAAAGCCCCCAGAACGGCCTGCCTTCTTTCCTCAAATACCTTGGAAAACAGGGAACGAACCTCCTCAATATCCGGAAGTTCGGCTTCTGTCTTCTTGACCTTCTTCTTTATCGTGTATGCCATCTTGTCCTTTTCCTAGTGTCCAAGCCGCGAGACTACGGCTTCCGAGTTCGAGAATACGACTCCAATTTCATCTTCGTCCAGGCCTGCGCCAGCCAGAATTCTTTCCCCCTGGGCCCGCGAGATCAAATCCCCAGGACTGTGCGCATCGGTATTCAACACCATCCGCGCCCCGACTTTTCGGGCCATGGAGGCCACGTGCCCGTTGGCAAGGCAATGCCCCTTCCTCGCAGAGATCTCAAGGAGGACCCCATTGCGGGCAGCCATGTCAGCGTCTTCCCGACTGATAAGACCTGGATGAGCCAGAATATCGCACCCGCCAGCGATGGCCGCGCGGTTCGTGCCGGGCGCGACGGGCTCGACGAGCGATTCACCGTGTACAACCACAATCCCGGCACCCAGCGCCCGGGCCTCTACGATCATCTCCGGGATGAGTTCGGGATGAACATGCGTCAGTTCGACCCCGGGTATCATTACAATCTCGGACCGGCCTGAGTAGACCTTCGAGGCCTCAACCAGCGCTGAAATGACCCCCTTCATATTGGAAGCGTCAACGTGGTCCGTCATCCCGATGGCCCTGTACCCCGCAACAAAGGCGCGCCTCAGCAGTTCGGCCGGAACAAGTTCCCCATCGCTCCAGATGGTATGGGTATGGAGGTCAATCACGGCTGATTAGCTTACTGAATCATCCGACTGAATGTCAAAAGATGAACACCATCGGAAATATGCGGAACCTACGGGGAACGTGGTGTTTTTTCAGAAAATTAGGCTAGGCTTAGGTTTGGAGTCTGTCCGGGCAGATATGCTGGAATCGGGTTGAGTTCTTCACAATGATCACAACGGAGCACGGTCAAGAGGAAGCCGGGTCGGGAGGTCTCCTGGCCGTGGATGTGGGCTTGAGGACGGGCTTTGCCTTGTATGGTTCTGACGGACGGTTGCGTTGGTATCGTTCCCATAATCTGGGAACAGCGGCAAGGCTTCGTCGGGCGGCTTCGCGGGTGCTCGTGGAGGCCGGCCCCGTGTCTCACCTTGTGCTGGAGGGTGGAGGCCCCCTAGCCATGATCTGGATGAAAGAGGCTGAAAGTCGCGGGATACAGGTGCTTCTGACCAGCGCTGAAATGTGGCGTTCCTGCCTGCTGTATTCAAGGGAACAGAAGGACAGGCTAACGGCCAAACAGGCAGCAGGCGCCCTGGCCCGACGCGTGATTCACTGGTCCAGCCTGCCCGGGGCGGTGAGGCTCAGGCATGATGCAGCCGAGGCGATTCTGGCGGGGCTTTGGGGGGTGCGCGAACTGGGATTTCTCAACGTATGGCCCCGCGAACTTCGGCGTTGATATGAACCCGGGGTGAAGGTTTCGGAGCAGGCTCGCACGGTCCCATTCAGAGTAGCGTGGAGCACGACGAGCCAGAACCGTTCACAGAAGAGGACCCGCGGCCCCGGGATTACAGGATGACGCCGGAGGTGTGATAGTATTTTTCTGAAGGCTGTCAGGATGTTTCAGGGTTTCTCAGAGCCGGATCCGGGCCGACCCAATAATCGTCATGGAGGGTTTCATGGGATTTTTCAAAACGCTCTTTTT
>QJVM01000105.1 GCA_003235715.1 Nitrospirota bacterium | reverse complement strand
TAGCCTCCGAGGGCCGGTTCAGGCGTCCCAGCAGATATCCGATTCGAACGCGGGACTGGATTTCCTCAGGATTCGTCTCAGCAATCTGACGGTATTGATCCAGGGCCGCTTCAAACTGCTCCCGCTCCTCGTATATCAACCCAAGATAGAATCTCGCCGATTGTTCCGACGGGGACAATTCAAGAAGCTTGAGGAAGGCCTCCTCGGCTTTGTCAAACTGACCGGCCTCGAAATAAGCCACGCCAAGTCGAAACACAAATTCGAGATTGGCCGGGTCCTCCTCCTGCAGACGTCGGTACTCGGCAATGGCCTTTTCGTAGGACTCCCCCTGAAGGAGCAGGCGGCCAATACGTTCTCTCACCCGTCTGTTGGCCGGGTTTGCGGAAAGAACCGTCCGGTAATGTTCTATGGCTTTTTCAATGTTATTGCTCTGTTCCTCTATAAACCCCAGATTGATCCGGACCGGTTCAAAATCAGGACGAATTCTTAGAATCTCTTCGAAATGAAGCCGCGCCTTCTCGTAATCTCCCTTGCGCAGATAGAGATTGCCCAGATAGTAGCTGGCCATGAATCCTTCGGGATTGAGGGCGCGAACCTTTTCGAAGGCCGCAATGGCCTCATCCTCGAGTCCCTGTCCCTGGAGCAGGGTGCCCAGGTGGATCCAGGACTCGGAATCCTCAGGATCCAGTTCCACGACGCGACGGTATGTTTTGATGGCTTTTTCGCTTCTGTGTTCCCGCATGTGAACTTCAGCCAGAAGGCGCAATGCGGGCACATACTCTGAATCGCGGGCCAAACACGCCTCAGCCTGTAAAAAAGCTTCTCCGGTGCGGCCCGCTTTCATCAGCGCATACCCCAACTGTACGGGGAGGTCCAGGGAAGCCGGATCTCTTCTGATGGCCTCCTCATAGTCAGAAATCGCCCCGTCCACGTCCCCTTGGAGTTCCTTGTCATAGGCCGTGATGTAGTGGTAGGTCGCATCTGCAGATACCGGATGTTCTCCGGCCTCTCTGGTCCGGTCCAGCGGGAACGAAGTGCAACCGAAAACCAGCGTCACCATAAAAAACGTTGCGAAGGAAATACCTCGTCTTCTCATTGCCTCATTAAAGCACACGGCTTTGGCTCAGCACAACCAGATGCGGCCTATCGGAGGACCGTGTAACCGGCTGATAATAAAGCTCAAACGAGTCCGGACTAAATATGCGAACGCCATTCGGCTAAACTCAAAGGACTCGTTTCAGGAACCTCTCGCGCGAAAACCCCAGGAGAGAAAAAGCGTGCCGGAACTGAACCGTGACGCGTTGCCGTTGAACCCGGACCGAGGTATCGGACACCGGCCTACCATGACACGACTGGTCCGGCGTGGCCCAAGGAAGACCCGCCCTTCCCGAAAAGGGACTCCACAGGCGTTTTCCGTCCTGTTTCCGGAAGGTCCACAACATAGCAGGGGAGAAGCGTTGAGTCCATCTTCAACCTTAATGCCCGGTAAAGCTGCAAACCCTCGAACAGGGAGACCGCGAAGTGCGAAGTCCCCTCGGCAGGATCAGGATGGTGTAGATAATAGGGGCGGACGCTGTGCCGTCGTAACACCCGAAAGAGTTCTGCCAGGATATCAACCTGGTCATTGACGCCTCTCAACAGAACAGACTGGCTAAGGAGGGAAACCCCGGCGCGGTCAAGCCGCTCGAGCGCCTCAAGGCTATCGGGAACCAGTTCCGCCGGATGATTCACATGAACAACCATCCGCAGGGCTGGGTGCCGGGACAACATATCGGTCAACCGGGTCGTCACCCGGTCCGGACTTACCAGGGGAACCCGCGAGTGGATCCGGATATTTCGCAGGGGGGAAAGACCCGAGAGGTCGTGCATCACTTCGTTCAGCACCTCATCGGGAAGCATGAGAGGGTCACCTCCCGAAAGGATCACCTCTTTGGTCTCACCTGCACGGGCCAAGTAGGCCATGGCTCTGCTCCAGTTATCCCCCTCAAGGGCGGTCTCCCGCTGACGAAGCAGGGATTTCCTGAAGCAGAAACGGCAGAGTGCGGCACATTCTGAGGATACGTGAATCAGGATACGGTCCGGGTAGCGGTGCACAAGGCCGGAAACCGGCATGTACCGGGCCTCACAAAGCGGGTCGTCAGAATAGCCTGCCCCCCCTGATTCCATCTCTTCCTGAACAGGTACAAACTGCCTGCGAAGGGGACATTTCGAGTCTTTACCGTCCATGAGGCGGGTCAAATGTGGGGTGATACGAACAGGGTAACGCGCCACCACGCCCCGGAGCACGGAAATTTCGTTCTCGGATATGAGATTGAGAGCCAAAAGCCCTGAAATAGTGAACACCCCGCTTGCCCGGGAAATCCTCCGGGATTCCTGAACCAGCCCTGGATCGCGCCTCATATCAGCAGTAACCCTAACAAGAAGAATTCGGGTTCATCGTGGCTATTGCCTTGGGAGAAATGGAACCATTTACCGCAGTCGGAGAGACCGGTCAGCGGTTCACAGGCCTAGGCGCACTCCCCGGCGAAATTCGTAATACCCTCCTGATAAATTCCATAAAGCCCTCAAACCCTCCCGAAACTGCCGATTCTTGCTCGCCAGCGACATATTATGTCAGTCAACGATGACGTCAATATTACGACAAGACCGCCAATAATGAATTAATCATATTTTTACAATAGGTTAAAGCGCAATGTAATTTCTCCCTGAATCAGGCACGCTCATTGCTTCGGTAGCTCCCGTCATTCCATGGCCATGAGGTCGGAATGTTGACTAAAGAAAAGAGGTGGATCGGAAGATAAGAAAACTCGGATGTCCATCGAATTTTGCGAATATGGCTCGTTTGGAAGCCTAATACCCTAAAGGAGGACGTAAAACATGTTCAAGACGCTTCACAGCATGAAAGCAAGAAAAGAAAGAGGCTTTACCCTTATCGAACTTCTCATCGTGGTCGCCATCATTGGTATTCTGGCGTCCATCGCCGTACCGGCCTTCCTGGGCCAGCGTGAAAAGGCCAAGGTGCGAGCCGTTGAAGCCGGAGCCAAGGGTGCCGTATCTGAAATCCAGGGTCTCATCGACTCCGTGACCTCCAACGACCCGTTCATCGTTCTTGACACCGCTGGGAACCAGCTCTGCATCGAAGCCAGCATCCCGGGCTCGAAAAGCTGCCAGGCCATATATGCTGAGAGCGCTCAGGGCACCTACACCGACCTGAACTCGATCATCACCTACGTAATCAACCACCACCAGGGCAAGAACGAGGTGAGCCCCTTCAACGCCCAGAACTGGCTCTTCACGTCAGGGACGAGCCCTGCTGTGGGCGGCGTGCTGGTTACGTACATCGACAATCGCACGGTTCGTATTCGGGCCTATGCGGTCGATACGGGTAATGCCATCTTTGACACCAATGTAACGGCCCGCTAATAACAATTCAACAAGAGGAAACGTCGTTAAAAACGTCATGGCGGGATACTTCGGTGTCCCGCCATTTTCGTTACACTATTGCAGTTGTTTTCGATAAATTTCGCGAGGAGGCACAGGACGACCATCATGCTATCTCAGCGTTTGTACAAACACCTGAGCCAGACATTCATCAGGAGCAGGTCAAGCTCCAGAAATAAAGGGTTCACTCTGGCTGAAATGCTCGTGGTGATAGCCGTAATCGGCATCCTCACGGCAATTGCAGTACCTGCATATCTCGGCTACCGAAACAAGGCCGCCCGGACCGAAGCCTTTTCAAGCCTTGAGTCCATCCGAATGCTGGAGGAGTCCTATTACGCAGAAAACGGATGCTATTACAGGGTCGGCGCCAACTGCACCAATACCACGGTAACGGGAGTCGCCAATATCCAGGCCATCCTGCCAGGATTCACCCCCGGGAACCCCAACTCTCTCCTTTTCAATTACAATCTGACCATCACAAATTTAGGCGCGGTTAATGCCCAGGCCTTCACGATGACGGCCACAGGCAAATCTGGCACTCCCGTCGAGGGAAGCGTATTCACCATCGATCAGGACAACAACAGAAACTTCTGAGTGCAAGCGCCTGGCCGGGGGAAAACAGCTCAGGCACGTCTTCGTCCTATTCGAACAAAGCACGTTTCCAGTGTGTGGTCCAGCGAAATGAGGTTTGTCCCGCAATGGCCCTTCCCTCATATCGTGAATACCGAGACGTGACGCCCAAGGGAAATGCCTTTACCGTGGCAAGGCTTTAATCGCAGTCCCGGAAAGCCTTGCTGCATAAAAGAACAGACGCCGCTCGGTGGCAAATGCATAAACACAACCGTGACTCGGGGCCAGAATATCACGGGCGTACTACGTGGATGCAACCTCTGCAACCAGGTCGCGCTGCCCTTGAACGCCACATGGCCATTCAGGAATACGGCCCGGATAGACGTCTGTACGGTGCCTCCTACGGGAAAGCGGCGAACCCCTCAGTGAAAAGGACTGCGTCCGCGTTTGGCACGAGAATGACCGAAACGTCCTGAGTTCGAAGGTCCAAGTGGCGGTAAATGTTTCAGGGTGCGTCTTCTTCGGCTTCAAATAAAGCAAGTCTTTCGTTGATCTTGTCCACCCAGTCGGCATCGTCAAGCGGAACCCTGCGGGCTGCAAATTCGTAAACCATCAAGGCCTCATCAAATTGTTCTGACAATAGGGCAGCCGTCGCATACTCATAGAGGTCCTTGTATCCAATATCGACGGCAAAGGGAGAAATTGCCTTCTGCAGGGCCTCATAGGCCTCATCGTACTGTCCCAACCCCGTTAAACAGCGGGCTATCTTCTTGTTCAGCCGGGAAGCATCTTCCGGTTCAGCACCGAGCGCATCCCGGTAGAGCACCAAGGCGTCCTGAAAGCGTCCCATGCCAAGATATGAATCTCCTTTAATCGAATAGCCTGTTTCCTGTTCCGGGGCGTTCCGGATTATTTCCTCGGCATAAGGAATCGCCTGATCCCAGTCCTGATTGGCATTGTGGATCAATGCAATGGCCTGATTGATCAGATTCACATGAGAGAAAAGCGAGTCCAGCCTGTACAATTCAGCCAGGAGCACCTCTCGCTCAGTCTCAGACATCTTCGATACGTCCGTCCCTGCCAGTCGGTACGGGTTGATGGTCCGGAAACCGTACCGGTCCACCACGGCTGGCTGCTTGTTCCTGTTGGCATAGAGAACATCCGTGTCATCGGCAAAAACAATGGCATAAGACTCGTGTTTCTTAATTCTTTCCTCAAATCCCGAATACGTGTACGGGACCGAAATATAATCCGGGTCATACTTGTCGATAAATCTGTCCAGCGCCGCCTCATTGTGGAGCGCGCTGTTTCCGAAATTGAAATCATGCACATCAAATATGGAATTTTCCAGATCCATATAAATGCGATATCGCGGGTAGAGTTCCCAGTTCAGGTAGCCCCCATTGTCGGGGCCGTTTAGAACACTTCCCCCGGTGTCCACGAATTGAAGAAAAGCTGCCACGCCGTTGGGAAGTTTCTTGGCCGAGACGGGGTAGGCAAGCCGCTTGATGGGAAGGACTTGGACAAAATACACGGCGGAAACGGTTAAAAACAGAGCCACAAGGAATGCCAAGATTCGGGGCGACTCCGCCTCGCTGTCCCGGTCTCTGACCAGGGGATGGGCCTTCAGAACCGGGATGCAGAGGAGAATTCCTTCCCAGTAGTGGCGGATGCCTCGCGTCAGAAGGTAAAAACCACCAATTGCGATGAGGACATGAGCGATTCGGACCTTCCGGGTCACCGCCCCGCGAATCAAGGAGAGCAGTCCAAGAAGCAGAAGAAGATTGAGGGCCGTATAGTTCTCCAGAATCCCCTTGAGCCAATGGAGGTTAATGAGATTGTCCCATCCAATGGGTCTCATCTCCACGATGTAGGATGACACATGGGGAGAAATGATGAAGGGAGCTGAAAAGAGCTTAGTTCCAAAGGGGTTGAGAACAATCGTCCACATCGTGGCCACAAGATACAGCGCGCGGTTGACGTGAACCGCCGCATGATCCTTCGGCGCCCGGAACCGTTGAATCATGATTTCCAGGAGATGGGCCAGGCAGATAAGTATCATGACCGGATATTCCACGCCGTGCAGATTGACCCAAAGAAGGCCCGCCACCGGGAGCCATTTGATCCGGCGCGGTCGACATTCGAGAACATAAAGGAATAAGACGATGAACAAATACGAGAACATGTGGGGCCTGACCAGAAGGAATCTTGGGATAAGAGCCATGTAGAAGACTATAAACATCGACCAGAAATAGAGACGGCGCCGCAGCCCCTGTTCTCCCGTCAGAAGCGTCTTGAACAGTATCAGCAGCAACAGACAGAGAAGCGCCGCCCGAAGTCCAATAAGCCCGAAGTACCCTGCGCCGCTGAAGATGCCGTAGGCCAGAGTCTGGAACAACCAGTAATAGTTCACCCAGGTCTTTTCGGGCTCTATGAAGGAGAAATAGCTTGTACTCGGGATCTCTCCCTGTTCAAAAAGATATCTGCCACCGCTCATGTGATACCAGAGATCGGTATCCCCGCAGAAAATCGGCCACCTTAATGCATAGGCAGCCGTGATGAGGATCAAAAGACCGAACCAAGCCATCATCGACCCATGACTAACGGACGGAACCGTGCCAGAAACTGCATCTAAATGAGGTCGTGGTCCGGCCATCTTGTTCCGTATGAAGTTCATGTTACGAATCCTCCTTTACGCGGGTCGGCTACCGGTGAAGATCTTCGGCGCCCGTGAGAATGGCCCCGACCCGAAGCCGCTAAGGCCTGCCCTTAGAAAGGATATCTATTCAGGAGTTGGCTTAGGCAATGATGATGTTGGCACCTTATCCGGTACCCTTATGCGCCGAAATCCGATAACACCTTCCGGACAGATCCGCACCGCTCTCAGCACTCCCTGTATCTCCTCCGAGGAGGGCGTGGCCTTCAGAACCTCGGCCGTCCATCTTCCCTCTCGTACAGCAAAGTTTCGCGGGGCAACCGCCTCACATGCCCGGCAGACAATACAACCGGGTCGGATTTCAAGGGTTCGTCCCGTTGCATCAAACTGAGCATCTCCGGGCCTCTGACCGTACGGAAGGGCCTTTGTCCTGTTTCGTTCACGTGTATCCTCGCGCGGCGCCCCGGTCCTGCCGGAGGACTCCCGTTCCCGGAGAGCCTTGGACAAAGCAGTACCTGCAGAATCGGTCCCCATGAGGACTGAGGGTACGTGTTTTCTGAGCAAAAGCCGCATCACTGTCAGAAACCGCTTGAGGTTCATGAAGTAGAAGCGAATATAGACCCACAAGATGGCTCTGCGCAGATCATCCGCACTCAGAAACGGCGTCTCGATAAGAGGTGAAACCTTGAACACCTCAAACCAGTAATTCTCATAGTTCCGAGCCCGGTCGGTAAGCCAGCCGTTCTCCTCACAGACCTGTCGTGCCGTCGTAGCCGGGAATGGAACACAGGTGACGACCGCAAAACTGTCAAGTTCAAGATGCTGGAAATACCGGATTGATTCCCGAATGGACTGCCTGGTTTCCCCTGGATAGCCGATGATGCAGTTACTGCCTACCTTAAAGCCCAACCGCTTTGCCAGTCTGACATTCTTCGCAGCCTGGTCCAGGTCAAGAAACTTCCTCATTAATTTCTGGGTATGTGGGGAGCCTGATTCAATTCCGAAACCGACCCAGTATACACCCGCAAGTTTCATCTTCCCCAAAAGGTTTTCGTCTACTCTGTCGGCCCGGAGGCCGTTGGCGAACTTCACATGGATCGGGAGGTTCAGCTCAATAATGGCATCCAGAATGGCGTGAGCCCGGTCCGGTTTTTCCGTAAAGGTATCGTCTTCAAAATAAAGTTCATCGATAGCGTATGTTTCGACCAACCAGAGTATTTCACTGATTACGCGTGGGATTGAATGTTCCCTCAGGTCAAAGCCGGCGATTCTGCAGCAGAAGCCGCAGAAATGCGGACATCCCCGCGCCGTCATGATGGGCATGATACGCTTTCCCTTGGTAAAGAGTCCGTGGGTTGCCTTCTTGAAGATGGGTTCCATGGGAAGCAGGTGCCAGGCCGGAAACGGAAGAGTATCCAGTTCTTCATTGGTAAGAAGGGGGGCGGGGCCGTTATTGACCACCTCCCCATCGGGCTTCCGCCAGACCAGGCCCGGGATACTGCCGAGGACCTCCGGTTCACTGCTGCCATCCCTGACACACGCATCGCTGAATTGAAGGAAGGAACGTTCACCCTCTCCCACGATCCCGAAATCCACGACTCCGTATCGTGTGAGGGTTTCCACGGGCACCGCCGTCACATGAGGCCCGCCGAAAACGATCCGCGCATTCGGCAAAAATTGCCGGATAGCCTGGGCCAGGCGTGCCGAAGATTCAACAGCAGCGGTCACGCACGTAAAGCCCACTGCATTCGGCTGAAAGGACACCAGTTCTCCCAGAACGTCACCGTGAATATTCTCGTCTAACACGCGCACCTGGTAACCGGCCCGAATCAGGATCGATGCCATATACATAATGCCCAAATTGGGGAGGTAGTTCCCGTCCGGAATCCGGGGTTGAACAAAGGCGATCCGTGTCTCATGGGACTCCTTCGGCGCAAGATGGCGGGAATCGAACTGCCGGGAGTCCGGAATCTCCAGTTTGCCAATACGATTAACCATCACGTCCGTCCTTTTCATGCTCGGCATCCCCTTCATGCGTAATACATGCGTAGCACTTCGACCCCTGCCGTGTCCTTACAGAGAAACCGAACAGCACAGCGCCTTTGGCCTCACGATGCATGAATTTGCCTTTCTCCGGTCTTGCTTCTCTCTTCGGTGGGTCAGACCACACAGTACTTCCAGGCCCGGCCACTTGCGCGTTGACACTTACAAAAGAACCAAGATGGAAAGTGTGTTCTCCGTACACTCTACCTGTCACCCTTGGCCTCCGTATTCGGAGTAAATACGATCATCTTACCGGCACGCCCAATCTCGGTCAGATAGGGACGAATACGTTCGTTGAAGAACAGGACACGATCCCGCAGTCTCTCGAGGTATTTCTCTTCCGGCCGGAAGCTTGATGGGGCTTCAGCCGAGGACGCATACCATCTGACCCGGTCAATGTCAAAAATGATGTAACGATATCCGTTCCGGACGAGCCACTCGATTGGGTCTTCACCCTTCATCTCTATCGATTGCAGCAGGGCCAGGTTCGAATGCAGAGTGTCACTGTAAACAGGACGGGAAAGATAGTAACTCTGGCTGGCAAGGATCATAAAGATCTTTCCCGTTGGTGCTTCGGAAATCTCGGACGACAGGCCTTCTTCATATGCGTTGATCACACGTTCGGCCTCGAGCGTAGGTCCTGCGAAGGTATATTTCAGATATTCCTGCCGGTCGACCAGCCGAAGGAAGAGTGGAACGCTGTTGCTCCAGTAATGTTTGTTCACCACATAAAAATCAGCCATATTCCAGAGAGAAAAGAACGCGATGGAACCGAGAAGCCCGACGGCAATCGCTCTCCGCCAGCGCTCCCCAGACACATCAGCCATAACGTTGACCACCCGAATGCTGAGGAGGCAGAGCATGGGAAGAATTGGCATGAGATACCGTGTCACCGCGGCCGTCTTCATCCAGACCAGATAGTATACAACCAGGTAGATGCCCATAAGACCCAGGCGTGGAAGCTGCTTCCGGAAAAAGAACGCCATCGGAAGGGTAAGAAGGAAGAAAGGATCGATAAACCCATCAAATATGGGAGATGGATAACGACCGTAAATGTAGGTATACAGTGGCCCGAGAAGGTATA
>QJVM01000197.1 GCA_003235715.1 Nitrospirota bacterium | reverse complement strand
CCGGTCCTGCACCTCCCCCCTTGACAACGACCTCAGAATCTCAAGGCATTGCACCTGCAGCAAAGGCATCCTCTGAATACGTCAAGTCCGGCAGTTCCGGTGACGTTGACAGCAGCCCTTCTTCGGCGAAGAGTTCTCCCAATGCTGCTCAAACAGAAACCTCGACACCCGGGGATGTCCCGAACCCGGCCAGGTCGGTCCCGCAGCCAGACGCTAATCTGGGCCGTGCCGGGAGCCCCACTTTGCGGCGCCTCGTCGTCACATTTGATGACATTCCCTGTCCGGGTCATATTCGAACCATTATTGATGCAATGGCCCGGGTTCAGGGGGTTTCGGATGTTTCCGTCTTCTATGACGAGTCGCGAGGCGAGATAGACTACGACCCCGCCCTGGCCACGCCGGAGGACATCGTTAACGGCATGCCCCAGGACTGTCCAGCAAGGATTCTGGAAGACAAGCCCGGAACCTGAGCCCTGTCGTCCTTGCGTGCTCCCTCCGAGACAGTCAACCTTCTGCGAAGCCTCTATGAACGAGATATCCGCGAAAACGGGCTGGAGAAACGCGAGTCTCAGTGGCTCATGGCTCGTGCTGTCCTGGATGCCTTTGAATCAGGTCGTCACCTGATCGCAGAAGTCCCCACGGGTGTCGGGAAGAGTCTGGGGTACCTGCTCCCCATCGGGCTCCGTTTGGGGGCTTTGACGGAACAGCGCATCGTTATTTCCACATACAGCAGGGCTCTCCAGGCTCAATTGATGCAGAAGGAGATCCCCCTTGCTTCAAGACTTCTTGGAATCCAGATCCCGCACGCCCTCTGCCTTGGGGCCCAGAATTACCTCTGCCTGAGTCGTCTGGACCAGCTGACCCGCAGCGGTCGCTTCGATGAGGGAGAACTTCGCGAGGTCAAGGACATCATCGACTGGGCACGCCTAACCAAGACGGGTCTTGGTACGGAAATAACGGCGACTCCGGGCCTCTGGGCACGCGTAAACCGCCAACCGGAATTCTGTGGTGGTCGGAAATGTCGTTTTCATACCCCTTGTTTCTATTTCCTGGCCCGGCAAAGCGCCGAGAGGGCCCGCCTGCTGATTACCAACCATGCCCTGTTTTTCGCAAACATGGCCTCTGGGGAGCGCTTGCTGCCGGAATTCGAGGCCGTGGTGATGGATGAAGCCCATCAGCTCGAGGACGCGGCCGCCTCTTACTTCGGCGTGGAGATTCAGACAGCCCATTTCCTTGGACTGGCCGATTCCCTCCTGCTCCCCTCGGGAAAGGGAGGATTCCTGGCACAGGGCCCCCATGCCGAGATACGGATTCGCGAGGGAGGCAAGGACCTCGCGGCCCTGCGCGCCTCCGTCCGGGCGTGGCATCACAAACTTCTTTCCCGCTATCCCTCCAACGGAATCCAGGTCCGGCTGGACGAGGGTCCCGAGGATTGCCTAGAGGTGTGCACGCATCTTCGGAACATCGCCCAGTATCTTGACCGGCTGACCCCTGCCTCCGAGGATGAGGAGGTGGAACGATCAGGCCTGGTCAGTCGTTCCCGGAACCTCCTGGTTTCGACGGAAAGCCTTCTTGAGCGCAGTCTTGACCGTCATGTTTACTGGCTGGAGAATCGAGATTCAGGGTTCAGGATGGGGGCAACCCCGCTGGACGTGTCCGGTCTCCTCGATGCAGGGCTGTTCTCTGCGTATCGTCCGGTTGTCCTGACGTCCGGGACCCTGACAACGGGCCGGAGTTTTGGATTCTTCCGGAGACGCCTGGGCTTGTACGAGGCCGACGAACTTCTTCTGGAAAGCCCTTATGATTACGGGACGCGGGCCATGCTCTACATCCCTGAGGGGATGCCCGAACCGAGGAGCCCCAACTATGCCTTAGCCGTCGGAAACCAGATCCTTCGGATGAGGCGGCGGGTTCTCGGGGGCTTCCTGGTCCTCTTCACCAGCTACCGCCTTATGCACGAAGTGGCTTCCGGCCTTGCCGACGCCAATCTGACCCTGCTGATACAGGGTCAGGCCCCTCCGTCCCTTCTTCTTGAGGAATTCCAGAGGGTGGACGATCCCGTGCTCATGGGAACCTCAACCTTCTGGCAGGGCATAGACCTGGCGGACAGCAACCTGCGGGCGGTCGTGATTACGCGGCTTCCCTTTCTGGTGCCGGACAGCCCCCTTGTCTCGGCACGGGTCGAGGACCTGGAGGCTTCCGGTTCAGATCCCTTTGCAGACTACCAGGTGCCATCGGCTGTGCTTATGTTCAGACAGGGGTTCGGGCGTCTTATCCGGGGCTCGGCCGGTTTCGGCGTGGTGGCCGTTCTCGACCCCCGCATCGTTGAACGCCCCTATGGCCGCCAGTTCCTTGAATCCCTGCCAAGGTGTCCTTTGACCCGGAGATTGGAGGACGTGGTCGGTTTCCTGGGTTCCCGGGAGGGGTAACCGGCACCCAAATCCTCTACCCCGGACCCCCCCGTCAGGGAAAGATCTTCCTGAAAGGGGTCCCACCTGCCCGTTTCCCCGCCCCTAAAGGACCTGCCCCGCGCGGCCGATGCAGTATCCAGATATTTCCTTCATATGTATGACATCCCGTGCTCCCAGAGGAGCGGGGAGCTGAATAATGTTCCAGAAACGGCCGATACAGTTATGGAGCCGATACGACGTTGCCCGTGCCCTGCCATCAGAGGGTTCGGCCCTGAGGTTTCGGCGCTTCGGCTGAGGAGGATTCATGGGGTCAAACGGCAAGACAGTTCTTGTAATTGATGATTCGCCCACCGTTCGCCGGCTTGCGGAGATCGTGCTCACACAAGCCAGCTACACGGTGTACACGGCAGAAGACGGGGACGTAGGCATCGACATGACCCGGAAAGTTCGGCCGTCTGTCATCCTCGTCGATTTTGTCATGCCGAAGATGAATGGATACAAATTCTGCAAGATTCTCCGGTCTGATGCTGAGCTTCGTGACATTCCGATCATTCTGATTACATCCAAAGGCGAGGAAGTTGGCCAGAAATTCGAACAGCAATTCGGAGTCCTTCATTACTTCAGCAAGCCCTTTGAGCCCGAAGATCTCACGCGGAAACTGGAAGAGGTTCTGGCCGAAGCCGAAAGCGCACCTCCGGCGGAGGGGGCCCCGGCCGCAGAGCAGCCCCCTGCCCAGCCGCTGACCGGTGACGTGGTGGACACCTTCCAGGAACGCTTCGACCGGGTGGTTCGGCAGTACTTCCAGAAGGATTTCCCGCTTCTCATGAAGCGGGTGCTCTCGGATACCCTGCGGGAGACGGGTCTGGTCAAAGACGATACGCTTATACTGAGCGGGAAGATCAAGATGGTATCCCTGCCGGACATCCTCCAGTTTGCGCATATGTCCCGGCTTTCCGGACGTCTCTCCGTTATCTCGAGAACCATGTTTGGCGAGGTTTTTCTCGATAACGGCCTCTTTGTATTCGCCACCGTAAGCAAGAAGGACAGTCATAATTTCCTGAGCGACCTGCTTCTGGCAGACGGAAAACTGGACGCCAAGACCCTCCGGAAGATAATAGAAGAATCTCGGGAAAAGAGTATGCCCATCGGGAAGATTCTCGTCAGTCGCGGCATCATTTCAAGCAAGGAACTGGGAGACTATCTCCTGAAACAGGCCCAGTCCGCCTTCAACAGCATCCTCGAAATCACGGAAGGGAATTTCTATCTCGAGAACGCGCCGTTACCAATCAACCTCCAGGACGTGAACACGCGGATGCCCCTTCCCAAGATCCTTGTGGAAGGCCTTCGGGTTCTCGATGAGAAACAGATCGCGGCAGCGCAGTTCAAGGATGAAAGTGTGGTGTTCATGAGGCTCATCACCAGCGAGGACGCCCTGGCCTCCGTGGACCTGAGCGAAAAGGAAATGAAGATATTCTCCATGGTCAACGGGCGATTGACACTCCGGGAACTGGTCGACCAGAGCCGACTGGATTCTCTCGAAGTCAAGCGTATTTGTTACTCGCTTCAAAAGATCGGATTACTAAGAATAAAAGACAACATGGGAAGGAGTTAGTTCAATGGGAAAGATTCTTGTTGCGGACGACAGCATGACGGACCTGAAATTCATCCACTCGGTCATCGAGGGTACAGGTCATGAGATCATTACCGCCATGGACGGTGAGGATGCGGAGAAGAAAGCCCGTGGGGAGAAGGTGAGTCTGATCATTCTGGACGTGATCATGCCCAAGAAGAACGGCTTTCAGGTGTGCCGAGCCCTGAAACAGGACGGAGCCACCAAGGCCATCCCCATCATCCTGCTCACCTCCAAGGGACAGGAGAGTGACAAGTTCTGGGGCGAGAAACAGGGCGCGGATGCCTACCTTGTAAAACCGTGTCAGCCCAAGGAACTCATGGACACCGTCACGAAGTTTCTCAAATGAATACGGCCCCGGAAGAACACAATGGGGCTACTCCCCTCCCGGGCTCCCTGACGCCGCCGACGATACCGGGACAGGGCCAAACCTCCGAAGTTGAGCAGCAGGCAGAACGCATCGCCCCGGTCTGTTGCTGCTTTCGTCTTTCCGGTAAAGAATATTTTTTGGCCATCGAGTATATGCTCGAAATCGCGGACCTGACGGAGATCACGCTCGTCCCCCTGGCCCCTCCCCACCTGCGGGGTCTCGTCAACATTCGGGGGGAGGCCATACCGGTCATAGACTTGGCCCGCCTTCACGGAGACGCCCCTTCCCACGCACGGGACCAGCGACTCATCATCTCGGATGCGGGGGGTGAAAAACTGGCGTTTCTGGCCGAAGGGATCCCTTCTCTTTCGCGCGAGAGGGAAGGCGAGGAAGTGGATGTCGTTCACTTTGTTCGAAGCTACAAGATTGGAGTGAACTGATGGGAAAGATCAGCAACGAACTGCTCGGATTCTTCCTCGAGGAAGCCTCGGAGCATCTGGCCACCCTGGAGAACGGTTTGCTCCAGCTCGAGAAGGACCCGGATGACCGTTCCGTTCTGGATGAACTGTTTCGTTCGGCGCATACCATCAAAGGATCTGCCGCCCTGGTCAAGCTGACGGAAACCAGCGCCGTAGCTCATCGGCTTGAAGATACCCTCGAAGCCCTGAGGGACGGCTCGGCCACGTCCTCCCATCAGAAGGTGGACGCCATGCTGTTCGCCCTGGACAAGATCAAGGAACTGGTTAGTCTCGCGGCGTCCGGCGAAGATGAGCCCGAGGGGGTGCTCGAAGAGGTGCGGAACGCCTTGGAGGGTGCTGACCTTCAGGCGACCGCGCGGTCGGCTGAATCCGCCGGATCCCTGACGGGCGACCTTTCCCTTACGGAGCCTTCGGACGGGGAACAAGCTGGATCAGAGGTGTCCGTACCTGAGGGCGGGTACCCTGCTCCTCAGGCAGAACTTCCCGACGTCCACGCCATGGAACCGGGAGAAACAGGCCCGACGGAGACCCTTCCGGACCCTGGGTTCGAAGACGTACCGGAAGCTGTCCAGGTTGCAGAAGGTGAACCTGGAGCGGTTGCCGAGGCTTATCCGGTATTGCAGGAGGATGTGTCGGAGGCTGGAGACGACATGCTTGCGGAGGCACTCCCCGTTGCCGAGGATGACGAAACCGAGTTGCTGGCCACAGCCGAACCTGAAACCGGGACCATCGGTGGGCAACAGGCCCGCGAGGAAGAAGGTCCGGACACTGCGGAAGAAGAGGAGAAGGCCAGGGTCACCCCCGATTCCGAAGAATCCTTCTCAGCCGAGCGTCGAATGCCGGGCCGACGAAAGACCGACATCAATCTGGCCGCCGGAGGCGTAATCAAGCTCAACAGTCTGAAGCTCGATGGCATGATGAACGTGCTTGGAGAGATTACCATCCGGAAGAATCACCTCATGAATCAGCTGGCCTTTGTGGAACGGCTTCGTGAGGAAATCGAGTTCGCCGGAGAACGGCTCCTCAAGGAGGTGAACAGCTTCTCCGAAAGGTACGCCTACTCCCTTCCGGAACAGGTCAAATTTAAGGACGCCCTTCTTTCCGAGTTCATGGACCTCGAGTTCGACCGCTATGACGAACTGAACCTGTTTTCACGTAAACTCCAGGAAATCACCAACGACGTGAATGAAGGATTCCGGAGCCTCGGCAATTTCTTCCTGGACGTGGGTCTGAACGCCACAGCCATGGAGCGAATGATCACGGACATGAAGGAACGCATTTCTGATGCCCGGATGATAGAGGCAGGCATGCTCTTCCAGCGGTTCACAAGAACTGTTCGTGATCTGTCCCGCCAAACCGGAAAGGACATTCGGTTTCTCGTGGCCGGAGGTGATACCCCTCTCGACCGCGTGGTGTTTGACGGGCTGTTTGATCCCCTCCTTCACATCATCCGTAACGCGGTCGCACACGGATTTGAATCCCCCGAGGAAAGGAAACGGGCAGGCAAGCCCGCCACCGGGACAATTCGCCTGGCGGCAAAAAGAGAGGGAAACACGGTCGTCATCGATATCCGGGATGACGGACGTGGAATCCAGTTCGACAAGGTGCGCGAGCGGGCCATTGCAAGGGGCCTGCTGGCGCCGGGCCAAGCGGCCGGCCCGAAAGAGCTGCTGCGCTACCTTTTTGCCCCGGGTTTCAGCACTGCAGACTCAACAGACGAAACCTCCGGCCGCGGTGTGGGACTCGATGTAGTCAAGGACCGCCTGGCTTCCCTTAACGGAACCGTGAGCATCCTGACCAAGAAGGGGCGGGGAACCGTATTCCGACTCCGTCTGCCGCTGTCTCTTGTGATCATCAACGTGATTCATTTCAGGGTGGCGAATCTCGATTTCGTGATTCCCTCCAACCTTATTATGGAAATCACGGACATCGTCAGGCCACCGGAAGAGGAAAAGAAAGTGAAAGTCCGAGAGGAATCCCTCGATGCGGTGAATCTTCACGGGATATTCGGCATTCCCGTGGATGCGTCCACGAAGACCTGTTTTGCCATCATCACACAAGTATCCGGCGCAAGGGTCGCGCTCATCGTGGACGAAATCGTGGCTCAGGAAGACACGGTCATACGGCCGTTCGGCTCCTTCCTCAAGGAAATGCGTTACTACTCGGGCACGAGCACGTCCGGTGATGGGCGCCTCCGTCTCGTAATCAACCCGGCCTGGCTCGCGGAATGCAGTGAACGTCGTGAGGTAGATCTCGATGGGGATGCCTTCAAGGAACCGGAGAAGCCGAAGCTCCTCGTGGTGGATGATTCACTCAGTGTGCGCAAGATAGCTAGCCTCTTTCTCCAGGCCAATGGCTTCGAGGTTCTCACCGCCTCCAATGGTATGGAGGCCCTGGATGTCCTGGTGGACCAGCCGGAGGTCCGTTTCATTCTCACAGACCTTGAAATGCCGGTGATGCATGGCTATGAACTGCTTGCCGAACTTCAGCGTCGAGGCTTCATTGGACGAATACCGGTTGTAGTCCTTACGTCCCGAGGCGGAGAACAGCACAAGAAGAAGGCCTTCGACCTTGGTGCCAGTGATTATCTGGTCAAACCCTTTGAGGAAACTTCTCTTATCGAGACGGTCCGAAAATACGTCCACGAACAGCAGAGAGTCTGACCCGTCCCGAGCATTCACGTTCAAGATTCACAGCCCTGTTCCGGTTTGAGAACAGGGCTTCTTCTTTGGCACGGCTTACGGTCATTCGTGCCAAGGACCCTATCCTCCCTCTGTTTCATCCCGGGACACGCATGAAGCAAGAGTGCAAACCTGCTCGACTCGAGAGGGGCCTGCTCTTCCATAGGGGCAGAAACGGGCGGCGTGGAGGGGCTCGGAAAGGTCTTCTAGGTTGAACCGGGCAGCAACCGGACCAATCAATGAATGAGAAGATCCTTTCGTCCCAAGTCGTGGCGTCGCTTGCTACCAAGAACCTCGTGGCCCAGGGACAAGGCGTGCAGAGTTATCTCTCTCCCACGCTCGTCATGAATTCACTGATACTTGGATCAGACAATCCGGAAGATTTCCTTTCCTCCGGCAGTCTCAAAACAGGAGGCCAAAACTTCAGTTTTTAGGGGTTCCCTAACCGGAACCGTGGAGGCCGGGTCAGGCCTCAAAGGGCCATTTCCTCGGTCGTACGGTTATCCAAAATCCACAGGAACACGGAAAGTGGTCCAGCCGGCAAATCCCTTCCGCCGCTCTTTCGGGACAGTCGGGCAGGACGCACAGGATGCTGTTTATGGGTCCAATGCAGCCCCGAGCTTCCAGGGATTCCCTTTACGGTTTTGTTCGGCTTCCTGATGAACGTCGTGCTGAAGGATTCACGGGCAAAACAAGTGGCCTTCATCGCAGGGCGGATAACCTCGCCGCAGGAATCCCGCGTTGTGGCTGACGACCCGGGATAAAATGCCGTCCCTTCATCCGGTCTTCAAACGCAAACCGCCCCGACCGGGGCGGTGATGGTACTACAAACTGTGTGATGCCGTGCGACAGCTGAGGTTGGGTCGCTGGCGTAATCAGCTTGCGGAAGTTTCTTCCACGTCCTCGTAGAGAGAAACCTCTTCGGCCACCTCGTACGTGGATTCCTCATGGTCGCTCGATAGCGTGGCTTCGGAAGTAAATTCCGGAAGACGGAAAGGCGAAAGCGAGCTCTGGAGCATATCGGCCATCTGGCTCATGCCGTGCGTAATCGCCGCCGAGTCCTTAACCAGTTTGAGCGCCTTGACGGAAATCTTGGAGACCTCTTCCATGGACCCCACGGCATCCACGGTAAATCCACGCTGTCTCTGGGAAAGGTCAAAGATCTCGGACACCACGGTCCGTGATTCCCCAATGGCCTTCTCAACCTCTTTGAAGGCTTCACCGGTATCCTGGGCGAGTCGGGTCTGGGCCTCCACCGTCCGCGTCTCCTCTTCCAGCGAAGCCGTCACCTCACTGGCCTCGGTCTGAATGGCCCGGATGATGCCGTTAATCTGTTTGGTAGCTTCCGCCGACTTGTCTGCAAGGCCCTTGATTTCATCGGCGATAACGAGGAAGCCCCGTCCCTGGGCGCCTGCGCGGGCCGCTTCAATCGAGGCGTTCATAGCCAGAATCGTGGTTCGCGAGGCCACTTCCGAGATGAGCTGGGAGATCGTACCGATTTCCATGAGACGCTCGGAGAGGGATTTCATCTTCTTGTTGATCCCCTGCACCGTTACGCGGATGACCTGCATGCCCTCGATATTCTGTTTCACCATCCGGTTACCATCGCTCGTGGCCTGGTCAACCGTCGACGACACCTCCTGCGCGTGCGTCGCTTTCTGCGAAATCTCCTGGGTCGTTGCAGAGGTTTCATCCACGGAACCGGTGGCCTTCTTGACCTGCGCCATCTGGTCTTCGGCACCGCCTTCCAGTTCCTTATAGAACCCCATGAGCTGCTGCGATTCCTGGCTTAGGGCGTACGCGCTCTTGCGAACATCGGTAAGGAGGTGTCCCAGACCGTCCACCATCACGTTGAAAGCATCGGCAATATTGCCGAACACGTCCGCTGTCACCGGCGCCTTCATGGTCAGGTCGCCCTCGGCCGCATGGCTCACGACGTCCAGAAACCGGATGACGTTCTCCTGCGTCATCTCCCGATCGCCATCGGACTGAAGATAGCCCCGAAGGCTTCCCATGGTCTGGTTGAAAGCCACGGCAATTTCCTCGAGTTCGTCTCCTGTTTTCATGGAGACCTCTTGGAACTTGCCCGTCTTCACGTTCTGTACTCCGGAAAGAAGCTGCCTCAGCGAGCCGGATACGCGGTTTGCGACAAAGAGCCCTATCACAATCCCGAGAAAGACAACCCCGATACCCGAGACCAGCAGTCCCCGGGTAAGAAACTGGGAAAAGGTATCCATTTCATCCCGGGCCAGATT
>QJVM01000174.1 GCA_003235715.1 Nitrospirota bacterium | reverse complement strand
TGCCCGGCGGAGTTTGACGTGGGAGAGAACGCCAAGGTCATGCTCCTCAGCCTGAGCGAGGGTGACGACAAGCCGCTCAAGTACCCGCTCATGTTCCAGAAATCCGAGGCCTTAATCGTGAACAAGATGGACCTCCTTCCGCACCTCGATGTGGATATCGAGAAGATCCGGCGGGACGTAAAAGCCCTTAATCCGGGGCTTCGGCTCTTCGAGGTGTCCTGCCGCAGAGGCGATGGCCTTGACCCGTGGTACGCGTGGCTGTCGGAACGTATCAAGAGGTGAACCCTGTTTCTCTGGCGGCCGGATGCCCGCCGGCGTAGGACCCGTGCTCGGGCTTGATGAAACGCCTCAGACTTGAAATCAGGGGTGTGGTTCAGGGGGTGGGGTTCAGGCCTTTTGTACACAACCTGGCCACGTCGCGGGGTCTCTCCGGGTTCATCCGGAATTCCGCAACTGGCGCGTCGGTCGAGGTGGAAGGCGAAGACCCCGACAGCTTTGCTCCCGAGATGGAGTCCCGGGCACCCGTGCTGGCCCGCATCTTCTCCGTTTCTGTGAAGGAAATCTCCCCTTCGGGGGAGCTCGGTTTTCGTATCCTTCCGAGCCTGGACGGTCAGGGCAGCACCCACCTTTTGCCGGACGTTGCGACCTGTCCGGAGTGCCTGGCCGAAATGGCCGACCCTTCCGACCGTCGTTTTCTCTATCCCTTTATCAACTGTACCCATTGCGGACCCCGCTACTCGATAACCCGGGCCGTCCCGTATGACCGCGCGAACACGACCATGTCCGGTTTCGTCATGTGTGAGCGTTGCCGCGCCGAATACGAAGACCCTGATGATCGCCGGTTTCACGCTCAGCCCGTGGCCTGCCCCGAATGTGGTCCTCAGGCTGTTTTCGTGAAGGACGGGATGAGTCTTCCCGGACGGAGCGCGATCCGTGCGGCCATTGAGGCTTTAAAAAGCGGTCTCATCGTGGCTGTGAAAGGCATTGGAGGATTTCACCTGGCTGTGGATGCGGCCCATGCCGGGGCGGTTCAAAGACTCCGGCTTCGAAAGAGGAAGAGCAACAAGGCCTTTGCCTTGATGGCGCCGGACCTGGACCGTATTCGTCTCTTCTGCAACGTGACCGGGGAAGAAGCGCTTCTGTTGAAGAGCCTGGCCCGACCCATCGTGCTTCTCGAACGGAGGCAAGGGCCGGAGGACGGGCCGGAACTGCCCTATGACGTGGCTCCACGTGTTTCGACCCTGGGTTTCATGCTTCCGTACACGCCTCTTCACACGCTTCTTTTCCATCAGAAGGGTGAAGACCGCTATTCACCCGAGCCCAACTTCACGGCCCTGGTAATGACCAGCGGGAATGCCAGTGAGGAACCCATCGCAAAGGACAACGAGGAGGCCCTCGGGCGGCTGCCCGAACTGGCGGACGCCTTTCTCCTTCATGATCGTCCCATCTTTACCCGTGCCGACGATTCGGTGGTTCGGGTGTTCTCCGGCCAGACTCTCTTCATCCGAAGGGCCCGGGGATATGTGCCCGTCTCCCTTCCCCTGGAGGGGAGGGGCCCGCATGTGCTCGCCTGCGGGGCGGATATCAAGAACACCCTTGCCCTGACCGGCCCCGACTTTGCCCTGGTGAGCCAGCATCTGGGCGACATGGAAACGCTGGAGACTCACCGGTTCTTTGAGGAGACACTGGATAACCTTAAGCACGTCTACCGGCTGCATCCCGAGGTCATCGTGCACGACCTGCATCCGGGATACTTCTCCACCCGCTGGGCCCTTGGGCAGGCAGACGTGCCGAAGGTGGCTCTTCAGCACCACTATGCCCATATCGGTTCGGTGATGGCGGCCCATGGTCTTCGGGAGCCGGTTATTGGGGTGGCGCTCGATGGTTCCGGTTTCGGGCCGGACGGTACGGTCTGGGGTGGTGAGTTTCTCTTGGCCGATATCGCCGGTTATGAACGGGTGGCCCGTTTCAAACCCGTGCGTCTTCCGGGCGGCGAGGCGGCGGTCCGGAATCCCTGGATGATGGCCCTGAGCCACATGAGGGACGCGACCGGCAAAAAGACTGAATCGTTTCTTGACGTCACGCGTCTTCGCGAGCGGGTTGGCCCCGCCAGGGTGGAAAACTGTTTCCGGATCCTCGAAAACGCCCGCCTTTCCCCGCTGACCTCAAGCGCGGGCCGCCTCTTCGATGCGGTGTCCTCCATCCTGAATCTTGTGGATGTGAACACTTATGAGGGCGAGGCGGCCATGGCCCTCGAAGGGATCGCCTCCCCAGATGGTCAAGGAAACTATGCGTTCGCGTGGGAGGGATCGGATCCGCACGATATCGATCTGCAGGGTGTGGTCCTGGGGGTTCTGGAAGATCTGGTATCAGGTGTGGAGACCTCGGTCATTGCCGGGCGTTTTCACAATGCCGCGGCCCGGGTGGTCACGGAAGTGGTCGAACGCATTTCCAGGAACACGGGAACAAGCATTGTGGCCTTGAGCGGCGGAGTTTTTCAGAACAGGCTTCTCCTCCGGCAGGTCGTCTCCGGCCTGATGGGTCTGGGACTTCGTTGCCTTGTCAATACGCATGTTCCTCCCAATGACGGCGGAGTGTCCCTCGGCCAGGCCTACCTCGTCCGGGAAAGGATGAGACTGGGAAAGGAATTCGCATAGCCGGATTTCAGCATTGGGCCGGCGACTATAATAAGAGCGAGCCCTTAGAGAAAAGGATGCCCCACAACACTCATGAGCGATATCCCCACCCGGTTCTCTGAACTGATCAAAAGCATGGGCCGACCCGTTCGGCTCATGGAGGTCTGCGGGACCCATACCGTGGCCATCTTCAGGCACGGAATTCGTTCCATGCTTCCGGCGGGTGTCCACCTGCTCAGTGGACCGGGCTGTCCGGTCTGCGTCACCTCCGTGGGCGACATCGAGGCCGCTATTCGCCTTGCGGAAACGCCGGGGGTCATCCTCGCCACCTTCGGGGACATGATGCGCGTTCCGGGTATCAAGCGGTCTCTTGGCGAGGCCAAAGCTGACGGGTGCGATATCCGAGTGGTGTACTCACCCCTTGATGCGCTTCAAATGGCCGAGAGCACGCCGGATCGCAGCGTCGTATTTCTTGCAACCGGATTCGAGACCACGTCGCCCCTGGTGGCCGCAACCTTGTCCGAGGCCGAAAGGACGGGCGTTTTGAATTTCTTCATCCAGTCGGTTCACAAGCTCGTTCCGCCGGCGCTGGAGGCCCTGCTGACAGACGAGGCCGTCCGGGTGGACGGATTTATTCTTCCGGGCCATGTCACTACGGTCATTGGTCTTGCCCCCTATGCGTTTCTCGCGGAACGTTACGGCCGTCCCGGAGTGGTCACCGGCTTCGAGGCTCCGGACATCCTGGCCGGAATCCTCATGCTTCTTGAACAGCTGGCCGCCGGAACGGCGACCATCGCCAATGAATACAGCCGCGTGGTCCACGACGAAGGCAACCCCAGGGCGGTCTCCATGCTGTACGAGTATTTCGAACCGGCGGACGCGGACTGGCGCGGAATCGGCATCCTGCCGGGCAGTGGTCTGCTTCTGAAAGAGGCCTATCGCCACCGGGACGCCCTTCAGCATTTTGGCCTGAGCGTGGATCATGTGGAGGTTCCTTCAGCCTGCCAGTGCGGCGATGTTCTGAAGGGGATCAAGATTCCCACGGATTGCAAACTTTTCGGAAAGGCCTGCGTGCCGGAGCGCCCTGTGGGACCCTGTATGGTCAGCACCGAAGGAAGCTGCGCGGCCTACTTCAAGTACGGCGGAACATGATTCGTTTGGTTCCTATCCGGAGCAACCATGAGTGAAAAGATTCTTCTGGGGCACGGCAGCGGCGGGCGCCTGATGCACAGGCTCGTGCGGGAGACCATTGCGCCCGTCTTCGAGATGCGGGAACTTTCGGATTCGGCCCTGCTGGAGGTGCAGTGCGACGGGACGCTGGCCCTGACCACGGACAGTTACGTGGTCTCGCCGCTTTTCTTTCCAGGGGGCAACATCGGGGACCTCGCGGTATGCGGCACGGTGAACGACTTGGCGGTCATGGGTGCAAGACCGCTGTACCTCACCTCGGGCTTCATCCTCGAGGAGGGACTGCCGCTTGAGGTGTTTCAAAGCGTCGTGGCCAGCATGGCCCGGGCCGCCCGGAATGCGGGGGTCCGCATTGTGGCGGGCGATACCAAGGTCGTGGACCGGGGAAAGTGCGACGGCATCTTCATCAACACCGCAGGGGTGGGGTGCGTAGCCCCGGGCGTCCGTCTGGGGGCCGACCGCATTCATCCGGGTGATCGGATTCTGGTGAGCGGTCCCCTTGGAACCCACGGCATTGCGGTTATGGCGGAGCGGAACGGTCTTTCATTTCAACCGGCCATCGAGAGTGACACCGCGCCCCTGAACGGACTGGTGGAGGCGATGCTTTCCGTGTCGAACTCCGGGATCAGGATCATGCGCGACCCGACCCGGGGCGGGCTCGTCACGACGCTCAAGGAGATTGCCGAGGAGTCGGGGCGGAGGTTCGAGATCCGGGAGACGCAGCTGCCGATCCTTCCGGGGGTTCGGGGCGCCTGCGAACTGCTCGGCCTCGATCCGCTTCACGTGGCAAACGAAGGCGTGCTTGCGGCGATTGTGTCTCCGGAAGATTCCGACAACGTTCTTGCCGCCATGAAGGAACATCCCCTCGGGAAATCGTCGGCGCTCATCGGTGAGGTGAAAGCCGAGGACGACCAGAAGGTTGTACTCCGCACCCCTCTTGGTGCCACGCGCATGCTGGACATGCTCACCGGCGATCAGCTTCCCCGAATCTGCTGAAGCCGTTTCGTATTCGGAATACGTTTAACGGGGCAACAAGGCAAGATGTCCCAAATTGCCCGGAACTGGATTTTGCTCCTGGCCTGTTTCTCATGGGTCGAAGCCGTACCGCATTATGGGATGTCGACATGTTGCCTAGGTCTTGGGGATGAGGGCTATTTTTGAGGGAATTTCACCGATTGGCCGATACGTGAATAGTCCGGAATAGCATTAGCGGACTTCTCTAACGATTGACTCGAATGCCCGGAATATTTCTTCCGTAAACCGAGTATTCTTCTGGGGGGTAGGGAGGAAAGGAAACACCGCCAGTCCTGATTATCGGGGCGTTTCCGTTTGTTACATTCATAAGGAGCACCCTTGTCTGCAGACGCACGTTTGCCGAAAAGGGGTAACGTGCGGGTACCCTGTCCGGCGCGCTGAGAGAACCCGGGCAGACACCATGGTGTAAAGGGAGGTTCGGTTTCGGGCGGTTCCGCCTCCGGTGCTGGTGAAGGCGAGGTTCCATGAACGTGCAAATTGGGTTTTGAAATGATCTGGATGAGAAAGAATAGCGACCATGGCAGAGGGAGAATGGGACAGATAGCAAGAATGATCTGTTTCTTGACCCTGAGTGTCTCTTCTCTGATTGCTCTTCATGGAACGTCAGCCGCTGATGTCTCCCCTGAGATTGCCGCGGGTGGCTATCACACCGTGGCTCTGAAGGCGGACGGCACGGTCTGGGCATGGGGCACAAACGGCTTCGGCGAATTGGGAGATGGCACGTTTGAGGACCGCAGTATGCCGGTGCAGGTTATCGGTCTTTCGGGTGTAACGGCTGTGGCCGCGAATATTAGTTATACGGTCGCCCTCAAGGTCGATGGAACAGTCTGGACCTGGGGAACTTGGGGAACTGGGACCATTGATGAACAGAGCAACGTACCGGTGCAGGTTTCGGGCCTCACAGCAGTGACGGCCATCGCTGCCGGTTGGGATCATACGGTTGCCCTAACGAGTGACGGGACGGTCTGGGCATGGGGACGGAACGTTAGCGGTCAGCTTGGAGACGGGACCACGAATTCGACCAGCATCCCGGTTCAGGTGACCGGCCTTACCAGCGTGAAGGCCATTGCTGCCGGGAACGGCCATACGTTGGCGGTCGAGACAGACGGGACGGTCTGGGCCTGGGGTTCGAACAGCTTCGGCAAGCTTGGAAACGGCAGCGTTACTCCATATAGCATGGTGCCCGCGCAGGTTGGGTTGTATGACGTTGTTGCCGTTACAGCTGGGGGCAACCACTCGGTGGCTTTGAAGTTGGACGGAACCGTCTGGGCCTGGGGACTGAACGGTGTGGGCCAGTTGGGTGACGGGACACTTTCGGATAGCAGTGTCCCAGTGCAGGTTGCCGGCCTTTCGGGCGTGGTGGCCATTGATGCCCAAGCCGACCATACCGTTGTCCTCAAGAACAACGGTATGGTTTGGGCCTGGGGAATGAACGGGTATGGCCAGCTTGGGGACGGTACAACTACTCACCGTAACACGCCGGTTCGGGTGGCTGGCCTGTCAGGGGTAGTTGCGGTTGCGGCAGGGGCGCCTTACTCGATCGCGTTGAAGGCAGACGGTACGGTCTGGGCCTGGGGCTGGAACGAGTACGGCGAGTTCGGAAACGGGAGAACGACCTTAAGCAGCAGCCAGCCCATACAGGTGAGGGGGCTTGCGGACGTGACCGGCCTGCCTGTAGGGGGATGGCGGCATGCGACGGTGATCAAAAACGACGGTTCGGCTTGGGCTTGGGGTATGAATGATTTTGGCCAAATTGGAGATGGCGGCACGAGTTCGCCTGGCACGCCGGTCCTGGTGGTGGGTCCTTCAGACGTTACAGCTATCGCCGACGGAGACTTGCATACAATCGGTTTGAGAAGCGATGGTTCGGTCTGGACCTGGGGGCACAACGGATACGGCCAACTGGGCGACGGGACCCTCACTGACCGTAGCACTCCTGTACAGGTTCCGGACTTCCTTGACGCCACAGCCGCGGCCGGAGGCAGCACGCATACCGTGGCGGTCAAGACTGACGGCACGGTGTGGGCGTGGGGAGAACATCTTTATGGCGCAGTTTCGAACAGCGACGTGCCCGTGCAGATAACAGAACTGTCAGGAGTTGTGGCCGTTGCCGCCGGGAGGTACCACACAGCGGTACTGAAGGACGACGGCACGGTCTGGACCTGGGGAGAGAACAACTTCTTTCAGCTTGGGGATGGGACCGCTAATTCAAGCAGCATCCCGGTGGAAGTGACAGGCCTTACGGGCGTAACCGCCATCGCTTCCGGCTGGCACCATACGGTGGCGCTCAGGAGTGACGGGACCCTCTATGCTTGGGGATTTAACCCGTACGGTCAGCTTGGGGATGGGACCACGACGCATCGCAACACCCCGGTTCCTGTGGCTAGTCTTTCCGGCGTTACGGCCATTGCTGCGGGAGCATTGCATACGGTAGCACTGAAGTCGGATGGAACGATCTGGGCATGGGGATATAACGAGTACGGTCAGCTTGGAGACGGGACCAGAACTTCGAGCCTTACGCCTGTGCAGGTAACTGGGCTCTCGGCCGTGGCGAGTATAAGCGCGGGCGGTTATCATTCGATTGCGCTCAAACCCGATGGTACGATCTGGACTTGGGGTGAGCTCTTGGGGCTGATTGATCTGCCCACACCCGCAGCCATCAATTTGGGCACGACTTGGAGCGTTTTGTACGTTGCCCCGGTCGTGGCCGTAACCATGGGGCCGGATGCTGCCAATGCAAGCCGAGTGCAAATCCTGGATGGTGATTTTGTTCCGGTGAGTTCCTTTTATGCTTTTGATGCGGACACCGTGCGGTATGGCGGCCGCGTGGCCCTTGGCGATGTGGACGGTGACGGCGTCGATGAAGTTATCGTTGCCAAAGGGGAACATGTTTCCAATAACTCAGAGGTCAAGATATTCGAACTGGACGGAACCCCCCTGAGCGGAGCAAACCTTATTCCCTTCTCGTCAGCTTTCACAAAAGGAGTACGGGTGGCGACGGCGGACTTCGACGATGACGGCAGGGAGGAGGTCATTGTCGGAACGTCGGAGGGGCAGGGGCTTGTTCGGATCTTCAGCTATGACGTATCAGCGCAAACCCTGGAGGATACGTGGCTGCTATTGAACGCATACGGTGCTGGCGCGAACGGCGTGAACGTGGCGGCGTCCGATGTGGATGGGGACGGCCTTCCGGAACTGATGACCGCTCCTGCGTCCAAGACGGAACTTCCCTCCATCAAGGTGTGGGACGTGGACACGTCGGGTGGCATGGGAAACTGGACGGCCACGGCGCATTCGTCCTTCCTGCCTTCCAATGTTCTCCAGAGTGCCTCGGGCGGGGGGGCTGTTCTTTCGGGCAGTGCCACGTCTTTTGCCGTGGGTTCCGGCGTGATGGGGGGAAAGGTTGAGGTTTATTCGGGGTCTGATGTTTACGATTGCTCCTTTACCGTTTCAGACCCCGGGACGCGACAGCGGTACGGCGTTGAACTGGCGATTGGAGACATGAATGCCGACGGTGTCGAAGAGGTGGTCATGGGATTGGGCCATAATGCCGACAGCGACAGCGGGTTTTATATTTACGAGCACCAGCCGGGCATCTGCAATCCGACGAGTTACGTCACTTCGGTCTTTGCGGGTTCCACCCATGGAGGGCGGATTGCCATAGGCAAGACCCCTGTGGGACGCTCCCAGACAGCTATTCCCGGCACGGGCCAGTCCTCGTGTGATAACGGATACGGAGATGTGATCCCGTGTCCACCTCCGGGCGACCCCATGGCCCAGGACGGAAGTTATTTCGGCCGGGGCCCACTTTATATGGACAATCTGGATGGCACTGTCACGGATACGGTCACAGGCCTGATGTGGCAGCAGGCGGACGACGGATTTCTATATAACTGGTACGAAGCCACGGGTACGGCTGACATAGGCAATAACCCGGGTGGGGCGATCGATGTTTGCGGAAACCTGGCTCTCGGAGGGTATTCCGACTGGAGAGCTCCTTCCGTTTCTGAACTTGTGGGGATAGTCCACTACGGCCGGTCTGCACCGGCTATCGACCCCGTATTCAGGACGGTTGTCACAGGGCCCCTCTACAACCCCGCGGACTCTTATTGGGGTGCTGATAACCTGGTCCCCGGAAACGTGCAATGGGCAGTCAATTTTATGTTCGGCCGGGTTGATATCGACTATTTTCCCGAAGATCGTCGCGTAAGGTGCGTAAGAGGGGGACGGGTTGCCCGGAGCTTTATAGACAATGGCAATGGGACGGCTACGGACGGAGCAAGCGGACTTGTCTGGCAGATACAGGATGACGGTGTGGTCAGAACATGGACTGAGGCGCTTGGGTATTGTGAAAACCTTTCCCTCCTTGGAGCGACCGATTGGCGGCTGCCCAATGTTAAGGAACTTGAGTCTACTGTTGACTATACTCAAACTCCTTTGATCGCCCCGGTCTTTTTCAACGGCTATCCTGCGGGCTACTACTATTACTGGTCGGCCACCTATGGCGGTGATAACGGATATGATCCCTATAATGCCTGGACCGCGGATTACGGCTATGGTCAAATATCGCCCGTGGCGACATCGGAGACGCACTACGTCCGGTGCGTTCACGGCGGACTCTGAGGCGCCTTGAGTATCTCTGCTATCCAGCCTGAAACCTCCACCTTCCGGCAGAAAATCGCATAGCCGCCAGACTCCAAAGGGCATTTCTATGGTCGCCTAATACCGTGTAGCTCTGGAGAACCGACCAATTCCCCCAAGTTTGCCTAGAAGACGAAACGGGCCGGGTAACGAATAGGGCCATGAAGCCCCCAGGTTGATTTGGCCTCCGGGTCGGGCGGATACTGGAAACGGTATGGCCCTGATCGAGGCGCGGGAGATTTCCAAGACGTACCGTATCGGTGACCGTTCCCTGACCGTCCTGAGCGACGTGTCCCTTGCCGTGGAAGCCGGCGAGTTTCTGGTCATCGG
>QJVM01000219.1 GCA_003235715.1 Nitrospirota bacterium | reverse complement strand
TTGTCGGGACGGCCGTTTCAGACCGCCCCGCTATTCAGCGTCAACAAAGGAGTGATAACCCTGCAACCTGATTTCTTGCCTGTTACTCAATCACCCCGCAGGCCATGCGAGCGCCACCGCCACCGAGCTTAGCAGGCACATCGGAATAGTTGTCACCACCTGCGTGGATCATTAGCGCTCTGCCTTTGACCTCTTCCAGTTTCTTCAGTCTTGGAGCCAACACCGGGCTGGTCGCCATGCCTTTTTCATCGACAAAGAGAGCAGGGAGGTCACCGAGATGCCCTTTGCCGAAAGGGGTATCATGCATGCCGCTTGCCGCCGGATCGTAATGGCCACCGGCTGACAATCCTGGGACCATCTTGCCGTCCTTTTCCGCAGGCGAGCAGGAAGGATTCTGGTGCACATGAAAACCGTGCAGGCCGGGACTGAGTCGTTCAAGTTTTGGGGTAAAGGCAAGGCCGTATTCGGTCACGCTGATCGTAACTGTACCGATGGTATCGCCAATCCCTTCCTGAGTAAGAAGGTGCATTTCAACCTGCAATTCGGCCGCATAAGCAGGTCCATAAGTAAAGAGAAACAGCACCATGAAGATAAATGCCCTTTTCATAAATCGACCTCCTTCACTTTTTGCTGATTGACCGCCTCTTAGTACTATTTTCGCATAGAATTTCCGGCTTTCCTGGCTTACCCTTGCTGGATCTTAATCTGTCTAAGGACATCGTTAACTTCATCGACTTGTGTATTTCTGGGTCTCGGGCCTCTGGCATCTCAGGCGCCCCCGGCCGGGCACCGGATAATTAGTCAACAGGATTAGCCACGTCCTGTGCCTTGCCCTACGGTCAACCGAACAACAGTTATCTGCGCGTCCGTGAAGGCCGGATTCGGTTACATGTTGACGTCAATCTTCCAGCAAGAGATGCCCGAAGGCGGCGAAGATCGCGATCATCACCCCGGTGAACAACTGGGCGTGCACCAGATAGCCGTACCGCTTGAGTGTGGTGATCGAGAAACGGATTACGAGAAAGAGGCCGAAGATTCCCTGCCAGGCAAGCAGCGCGAGGACCATCATGAGAAACAGGTTCCACCGGGTCGTTCCCCCCAATACCGCGTGCCCGGCAAAGACCAGCACGGCAAGTGCGCCCACATACTTGTGGGTGCCATTGAGAAATTGGAGAACCCTGCGGGTTACGGAGACTGAAGGCCCGTGGTACTCCTCCGGGATGAAACGCTGGAGAAGGGTTCCCTCGGCGAGTACGACCTTCAGGGCACTCCGGCCATAGATCACCGCAAGGGCCCAGAGCCCCACGGTGCCCAAGCCTTCGGCCAGTTCTCCCCTAAAACCTTTGACTTCGGCTACCGGCTGCCTCCCGAGATAGAGGTAGAGAAATACCAGCGATGACACTCCACCTATTATCATCGCAAAGGGAATAAGACCCCGCCGGAATACCGTGTTTCCCTTCATCATCAAACTTCCTCCCTGTACATTCCCTCGTTCCCGAGGCTTCACTCGTATGATTAAGCTGTTATTATCCCACGCCGGAAGCTGCTCCGGGGGTGCCGGGCGAGCCATGTCCCTCCTCCGACCGTCGTCCTGATAATAGAGGAGTAAAGGGGTCAGACTTCCTAGCGCGTAAGAGGGGGATGGAGTCTTCTCGCAAAGCCTTACTGCGGAAATCACAAGACGGTTTAATACGCTGAATCTCACCTGCCCCCGGCCCCTGCAGAGGGGAGCCGGTCAGTTCCCGAGCAGGGAGGATTTTAGATCTTCCTGGACGGGATCCTCGGAGAGCCAGATACCAAAGAGCGCCTTTTTGAAATCAAGGCCCTGTATGGTGGTTCTGAGCTGACCGTTCTGGGAAACCTTCACGCCGGTCCCGGGCTGATAGAGCATGTCAAAAATGTCGCCCTTTTCTATCCCGGCCCGGAATACGCCGATGAACTCATCCACCCGGGTCCGTATGGTCGACATTTGTCCCTTGGTCGATTTCTGGAACCCCTCCTCCGTGGCCTCGCTCATCTTTTTCTCGGTGATCAGGTCCGAAACAATCTCTAGCCGGATCAGCATGGGCGCATCGGCCTCAATGATACTTGTGGCATTCCCCTTCTTTTCCTGTACGTACAGCCCGGCCAGATACATCTTGAGGAAGAATTTCGTCCTCATCCCGGCCCCATTCAGCACCAGGGTATCTCCCTCCCGCTCCAGCATATTCGGCATCGCCGAAGTGTCCAACGCATTTACGCATGGGGGAGAAACAAGTAGACCGAAGACGATTAGACCGAGAATACCAGAATATCTTTTCATAACGATTCGTTTCCTATGCTTGGATTCCAGGAATCAGTTATATGCGCGCCACCTTGGGGCAAAGAAATCAATGATACCTACATGACGAGTTTCTCGGCAGACAAGCAACTCAAATAAGGAACATGAAGAGCCCCTGGCAACCAAAAGACCTGACTTCTGTCCCTGTCATGTTAGCTGTTTATGGGGCCTCGAATAATGAGTCAATATCTCTCCAACCAATATACTGTCCAGGCTTCAATGCAGAAAGAAAATTAGGAGCTGCGGAACAAACAATTAAGATGAGGCAATAAGGCGGGAATACAACCGATACCGACCTCCAACCTTGCGACCGTAATACATCTAAGTTCGGCATATCGGAGTTGGCTGCTAATAATCGGTTTCTGAAATTGACATACACTAGTGCATCAATATCGTTGCATCCGGCACCGTACTTACGTGCCTTTTCCGATAGTGCGTCAACGATTTCCGGTACAAGCTCAACAAGGGAGACGGACGCCGGCGACGAATAGGGTTCCATTACATCATCAAGAGACTTGGCCTCAGAGTATTTCCTTTCCTTCCTTTTCCAGTCATCCGCTCGCCGTCGACCTAGCTCAAGTATTTCTCTGATTTGGAATCGAGCCGTTCGGAAAACGACGTCAACAGGTTCTTCGGTGGGTGCTACCAACTCGTGCTCTTGGAAAGATACGCCTATAATGCGAAGGAACGCACGACAGACAGACCGCTCCCTTTCAGACTTCATCTTGTTGCTAAGGAATGCCCGTGAATCAGTAGCGTGCT
>QJVM01000019.1 GCA_003235715.1 Nitrospirota bacterium | reverse complement strand
GGTCCCAGTTCAGGTAATAGGCCGCGACAAAGTCGTGAAGGTCAGTTTGGCCCGATACCCAGCCGTCCAGAACGTCCTGGTCTTCCGCTTCAAACATTTCGAGCCCGATGGCAATCGGAATCTCTCTTTCGTGAAACTGCCGGATAACTTCCAACTGAGCCTGGTGATGCAGGGGGTTGTCATGACTCTCACCGACAAAGACCAACGTCGCCGGCGTGAGCCGGGGAAGCAGTTCAACAACCTGGAGCCGTTGCTTGCCCTGTACATCGTAGACTCCATGACGATAAAAGAGAATGCAGGAACTCAGAACCGCTACAAGAGCGGCCGCGCTCAGAAAACGGAACGGTCTTCTGAAATCATCTGTCCATGACGGGTTCATGGATAACTATAGAGAAATTGATACGAGGAGGCAAACCGCCACAGACTGGCCTGTTGGGCCGTTTGACCGTCCCGGATCAACGGTTCTTTCGACTACGCGAGAACCACGGGGACGGGCCGTAATATCCAGACGTAAGGAATCCGACACGTTGTTTTATACGCCAGCGCTTCCACCCCTTTGCTGGCCGCCGTCCTCAGTATGCGGCCATAGGCGGGATCAATATGATCGGCCGGACAGAAAGATCGAGCTTCCGCGCGTTGAACAAGAAAGAAAATGATGCCCCGATGCCCCATCGCCACCGCGTTCGTCAGTTCCTCAATATGGCGGGCGCCACGCTCCGTAACGGCGTCCGGGAAACAGGCAGTCCGGGGCGCGCAGACCAGGGTGACGTTCTTCACTTCGAGAAACGCTTTCCGGTCTTCTTGCTTCAGCATGAAGTCAATACGACTTTGACCCAGGCGCACTTCACGGCGTACCGTCCAGCCTTCGAGCCCCTCAATCCTTCCTTTTATCAGGGCCTCTTCCACAACGCGATTGGCCCGATGCGTATTGATATCGACCCAGCGTCGCCCCACGCGAACCAGTTCAAGCGTATGAGCGAGACGTCTGGATGGTCTGTCGGATCGGGACAGAAGAACGCGGTACCCTGGGACGGCGCACTGCATCATGCTTCCTGTGTTCGGTGTGTGGGCAACAACCAGCTCGCCGTTATCCAGGCGAATATCGGCCAGAAAGCGCTGGTACCGGCGGACCAGCGTACCTTCGAGCAAAGTATTCTTGGGAGCAATGAGCATGGCTTTCGTCGCTTCTCGGGAGACCGAATACAAAGCCTCCCTCTCTCAGGACGTCTATCCCAACCGTGCCTGTATTCTATCGACGATTGTTTCCACAGCGTTCTGATACGTGAAACTCGAAAGGCGCTTCCATGCTGCGTCCCTGAGGTTCTGTCGTTCGTTCGTATGCTCGAGGAGGTGGCGGATATGCTCTGCGAGTTCCAGACTGTTCCTGTAAACCGGCAAGTCAACCAGTTCGTTTAACGCCAGCACCGGGTCCGTTACCGCCAGGGCCCCTGCTGCGATGGAATCCAGAATCCGGGGATTCAGAAAGCCTTCCCGGGCCATGTCGTCGTGGTGATCGTTCAGAACAATCGCGCTGGAAGCATAAAGATGGTTCAGTTCTTCGTTGGCAACCCGCTGGCCCCGGTACCACGATGCCGGTATGGTCCCCTCCCATCCGTCTCCCCAGACCTCTGGGGCGGCTGGAAGCAGGTCCTGTTGCTCAAGAAGATAGCGGACCACCTTGCGCAGCCCGTTGCGTCGGTTATTGCCCACGAAGACTACCGCATGGGCTTCGGGACGTATAGAGGGTTTCATATGGGTCGGTATCATCAGGTATTCCGCTGGCCACTGGGAACAGACCAGCCTGCGGGTAAAGGGCCTGGAGGCACAGAAGATTAGGTCGTATCGTGAAAGGAGAGCCGGAGAGAGCCAGTCCGGGTGACTGTGTATCCAGAGTATACGGAGCAGGGCTCTGGGCAGGGGATCCATGGGGGCACCAAAGAGGTGAATCAAGACATCCGGACTGCTGTTCGTCTGAACCAGGCCGGCCCCATTCAGCGTGTCGGCCAGGTGAAATTTGAACCAGAAGTCTCCCCAGAGTGGTTGTCGTTCGATCCGGCGGTCCAGATCCGAATAGGCCAGTATGGAGAAGGTGACGGACACGATCAGAATCCGGCTGGGTCAGTCGCTGGAATCCCGGAACTTCTCCCTGAGATAGGCAGACAGGATCTGGTAAAAAGTCAGTAACGACTGGATGTCAATCCATTCGTGGTCTGAGTGGAGTCCGCCGACATGGGGACGCGACATGATAACGGGGATCTTGCGTCTGGTAAAGAATCTGGCGTCCGAGCCGCCATGTTCGCGAATGAGCTTCACCGGTTCTCCTGTGACCTGTTCCGTCAGACGGACGAAGCTCGCGTCCGGCTCTGTCATGACGGGTTCTGCGACCATTTCCGGATGAAACTCCGTCTGGTCGTCAAGCAGCCGCTTTACAAGGGCGAACGCATCATCCGCCGTCATGTCTTCGGTGAAGCGGATATCCACAACCGCTTCCGCTGTATCGGGTACGCGATTCACGGTAAGATTTCTCGTTTGGAGGACGTTGGCAGAGAACGTGTGCCGCCACTGGGAGCCTCCCCCTTCGTATTTTCGGAAATGCTCAATCATCCGTCCGATGTTTTCCAGCAGTTTATGAACGGCATTCTCGGATTCCCAGGGTCTGGCGCTGTGGCCCGTACGTCCTTTTGAAACGAGCCGACCGGAAAGGATGCCTTTTTCCATCACCACAATTTCGTTCAATGACCCTGAGTCCGGGATAATGGCCGTACCCGCGCGGTATCCTTTTTCATTGACCAGATAGCCCACTCCGTTTCTGCCTCCGGATTCTTCGTCGGAGGTTATCATGAGTCCCAGCGACGCCTTGGGCCATATGCGTAGCGTGTCAGCGAAGAGTTCAACGAGGGCGGCCACCTGGCCTTTCATGTCGCCTGCTCCACGACCGTAGAGGCGGGAACCAGCCACACGGCGGCAGACCCCGTCCGCCTCGGCCTCTACAAAGTCGACATGCGCCACGAGAAGGTTCTCAAAATATCCTGCGTGCCCCACCGGCCCGGCGACCAGGAACGGGCGTCCATCCGACAGATGGTC
>QJVM01000128.1 GCA_003235715.1 Nitrospirota bacterium | reverse complement strand
GCTGGCTCACGGGAGTCGTGTTCACTCTCATTCTCCTGGCCCTTCTGGTCAAAGGGGGTTCCATGAGCCCTCTTCTGATCGTGGCGGCCGGTCTCCTGTTTCCGTCTCTCAGCTCGTATATCGCACTGCAGTTCACGGGCTCCACCACCTTCACCGGGATGTCCGGGGTCCGGCGGGAACTCCGGTTCGGACTTCCTTTTTATGTCCTCACCGTTGGGGCCGGGGTCCTTTCGGTTCTCGTGTACAAATTCGCTCAGTGGGGGCGGGTATGAGATACCTTGCCGGGGTCTCCTCTCTGACCTACGATCCGGAGAGGTGCGTGGGATGCGGTCTCTGTACGGAGGTCTGCCCCCACGGGGTGTTCGTCGTGGTGGATGGGAAGGCCCGAATCACGGACAGGGATCGTTGCATGGAGTGCGGGGCCTGCATGACGAATTGCATGGGCGGGGCCATCGACGTCAACGCGGGCGTCGGCTGTGCCGCAGCCATCATCCGGGGGCTTGTGACCGGAGAGGAACCCTCCTGCGGATGTTCGGACGATTCGGGCGGATGCTGTTAGGCCGAAACAAATCCTCGGCGGTGACATGAAGAAAAGCCCGGCCTCAGGGTCTCCGTGGATTCCCTCGGAAGGCCGGGCACATTGAATGCCGATTTCTGCGGGGGGAGGTGGTCAGACTTTCCTTAAGGCGTGGGCAATGGCCTCGCAGAGATAATCCACGTTTTTCCGGCTGATCCCGGCCACGTTCATGCGGCCGCCTCCAACCATATAGATTCCGTTGTTGTCCCGAAGGTAGTTCACCTGTGCGTCCGAGAGTCCGCTGAACGAAAACATTCCCTTCTGCTTTTCGATAAAAGAGAAATCCCGCTCCACGCCCGCTGCGGCCAGGCCCTTCACAAGCAACTGGCGCATCTCCCGGATACGGTCCCCCATCTGGGAGAGTTCTTCAAGCCACTTGGCCTTCAAATCAGCGTCCCCCAGAATCTGCTCAACGATAAAGCCCCCATGGGCCGGGGGGTTGGAATAGATCACCCGGACAATCTTCTTGAGGTGGCTGAAGGCGGCCTCCGCGTCCCGCTGATTGGCCGCCACCAGGGATAACGCCCCTGTACGGTCATGGTAAAGCCCAAAGTTCTTGGAGAAAGAACTGGCCACGAGGAACTCGATTCCCGATTCAAGAAAGCGGGAGACCGGATAACGATCCCCTTCCACGTCACCCCCAAAGCCCTGGTAGGCAAAGTCGAGGTAAGGGACCCACCCCTTTTGCGCGGCGATACCCACGATCTCGTCCCACTGGGCTGGCGTGGGGTCCACACCGGTCGGGTTGTGGCAGCAGACGTGCAGGACGACGATGTCCCCGCGCGGGATTTGGGCCAGCGCGTCCTTCAACTCACTGTAGTCCAACGAATAAGTGGACGGGTTGTAATAGGCATAGGCGCCAACCTCGAGGCCGGCCGCCGACAGGACGCCCTTGTGGTTGGCCCAGGTTGGCGTGCTGACCCAGGCCTTGGAGGCCGGGGCAAACTCCTTGAGGAATTCCGCTCCAACGCGGAGCGCCCCTGTGCCGCCGGGGCAGTGAAGACTGCGAACGCGTTCCGAACCCGAAGAACCGGGCTGAAGCCCAAAGACCATCTCCAGGACCCTGTTGCCGTAATCAGGGGAGCCCGAGATAGGCAGATAGGCCTTGGTGTTGAGACTCTCGAGGATGCGCTTCTCCGCCTCCTTAACGGACTTAAGGATCGGGGTGTTGGCGTTCTCATCCTTATACACACCCACGCCCAGGTTGACCTTCTTCGGGTTGGGGTCTGCCTTGAAAGCGTCGGTGAGTCCCAATATGGGGTCGGGGGGGGCCGGCTGGATGGCACTGAACATGACGGATAGCCTCCTGATGAATAGATGAAAGCACTTTGTGCCCTCTACAGGGGGGGCCCTGCAGAGACGGGTCTGAAATTTAACACCGTTATTTTTCACATGTAAAGTCACTGGTCCTGCGGCCCCTTGGCTGTGAGCCGCGCCTCAAAACGGATGCCCCCTTTGCAGATGTGCAAGGGACTTTGCACCCCTGCAACGGGCAAGCGGTGAAATTCTGCTGAAAACGAGCAGTTTGCACCGGCATGAGATATGCACACTTCCTTTTGCCATGATTCCCGCGAATCGCCGCTTCAAAGACATCGGAGGGTACACCGGGGCCGGGGCGGGCATTGCCGTCTTTGCCCTCTACGGCTTTCTGCCCTCTTCCTTTCTCGGGGGTATCGTGGCTCTGAACATGGTGGGCGCAGGGGTCTCCCCGGTGGCCGCGGCCGGAGTGTTCGAGAGGTTTATCGTTGCCCTTTTCATGGTCTTAAGCGTGCTTCTCGCAGGTTGTGCGGCGGGGTTTGCAGGGGCTGTCTGCGGCCGTTTGATGGGAACGGCCCTGGACCAGGTCCGGGCCTCGTCAAGACCCGGTCTTGCCGCCCAGGAAAACCGGGTTGAGCCTGCCCGGCGGAAAGAAGATCGGGAGGTGCCTCGGGCCTTTGTATCCGCGGTAATCGATGTTGAGGCCCAGGGGAAAAAATGTGTGGCGGACATGAAAGACCTGTCCGAGAAAGGGGCCCGACTTCTTTTTCTGAACAGTCCACGCACCCTTATAGAAGATGGCCAGCGGCTCCGGTGCCGTCTGCCGGGAGATGTGCTCAAGGATTCACGCGTGGTCTGGAAGAAGGATAACGGGAACCAGTGTGTGGTCGGCATCGAATTTATTTCTCCGCAGCCCCTGGAAGAATCCGCGTTGGACCCGGTCGTTCCGGTTCAGCCATAGCCTTCCTGTTTAATGACGTGAGGAATATCAGGGCAGGGTCCTGTTGACCCTGCCTTTTGTATTGGTGTGGGGCATGGAGTGGGTTTGGGTGCGGTGGTGGGTATTGGTTTGCATCCCTGCAAGGGGGTTTGCAGGGGTGCGAGGGGTTTGAGGAGTAAATAGGGAGTATTTACAGGGGGTTAGGAGTTGGCATTGGAGGTGCAAAGTATCAGGGCAGAAGAGGAGAGCAGTGAGAAGAGTAAGAAGGAGGCCGCGATGAAGAGCAGGGTGAAGGAGAAGCTGATGTACACGGGA
>QJVM01000161.1 GCA_003235715.1 Nitrospirota bacterium | reverse complement strand
ACGGTATTCACACCGTCCTCGTACAGGAAATAGGAAATCAGGAAGCGGACGGGACCCTTGCGGGCCGAAAGATAGCGGATAGAACCCAAGGTATCCTCGAATCCCTTAGCGGCTGCTGCAATCAACCCTGGCTTCCCCTGAACTCCTTGAGAATACGGACGGAGAAGAAGCGGGAGGGAGAAAACCGCAAAGAAACCTGAGACCATCCACCAGACGTTTGAATATTGGCCAGCCTGGACAAAAGGTAAGGCAATAAGGAGAGAAATGGCGGAACCTGCGTACCCGAGCGCAAAACCCCAGGCCGAGACCCGGCCCTGGTACCCCTGCGGTGCCACATCCGGCAGATAAGCGTTATAAAAAACCAGGGCTCCTTCCATACCAAAATTGGCCAGCGTAACAAGGGTAAATCCCGCAAGAACCATTCCGGGCTGCAGCAGGGCGAACGAGGCTACGGCACCGACTGAAAGGAGGGTGTAAATGCGAAGGAAGGAGCGCCTGAGACCCGTGTGGTCCGCGACCCCGCCAAGGAAAGGGGAACTGACCGCCACCAAAGCCATGCTGAACGAGATGGCCCTCCCCCACCACAGGTCCCCGAGCCCCCTTTCATTCCCCACGATGACCTGCGTGAAATAAACAGGAAAGACGACGGCCGCGATGACTGCGGAATAGCTGGAATTGGCAAAATCATACAGGCACCAGCTGAGTATGCGACCGCGTTCTGTCCTCGACTCGGGAAACACGTTCATAACCTTCCAGGGTGAAAGAATCTCGTTCGGGTTCTTGAACTTCGGAGGTTTCATAATACCCCAATATGACTTGAATGGCAGGCATCCCCGCCGAGAACTCCGGGACAGGTCAGGTCATCTGATATCATACGAGTTCATGATTTCCCTGAAAGGTCTCACCAAAAGCTTTGGAGACAGAACCCTTCTGGACGACGTCTCGCTCAACGTTAGCGCCGGTGAACGTCTGGCCCTTGTGGGACGCAACGGGGTCGGCAAGTCAACGTTGCTGAACATCATTGCGGGCCTGTCGACGGCCGACTCGGGTGAGGTTGTGCTCCGGGCAGACACGGTCATCGGTTACCTTCACCAGGAGGTGGACCCGCTCAGCCGCCGGACCGTTCTGGAAGAGGCGATGGAAGGTGCGGAAACAGCCTCGGCCCTGTCGCGACGCATAGAGAAGCTCCAGTCCGCGATATCGGCAACCGGAGATCAAAGAGAAATCCAGGAGTGGACCCGCCAGTTGGGGCACCTGCAGCATCATTTTGAAATGCTGGGAGGTTATCGCACAGAAGCCGAAGCAGGGCGGATTCTCATGGGGCTTGGATTCAGAGCCGATCAGCTGAATCGACCGGTGGCGTCCTTCAGCGGCGGATGGCTCATGCGAATCGCTCTGGCCCGGATTCTCCTTGGAAACCCCGACCTGCTTCTTCTGGACGAACCGAGCAATCACCTCGACCTGCAGTCTCTGCTGTGGTTTGAAGAGCTGCTTCGCGAATTCGCGGGCGCTGTCATCTTTATCTCTCATGACCGGGCGTTTATGAACCGCGTGGCCACCCGGGTCTCCGAGTTGGCTCACGGACGCCTCGAGCACTTTGCTGGAAATTACGACGCGTTCCTCTCCGAAAGAGAGAAGCGCCTCGCCCTCCTGCGGGCCACACGGGCCAACCAGGAAAGGCAGATAGCCGAAACCCGCCGCTTCATCGAACGATTCAGGGCGAAAGCCACTAAAGCCCGCCAGGTGCAATCCCGGGTAAAGCAGTTGGAGAAGATTGACGTCGCCGAGATGCCCCAGCATGACGCCAACCTGTCCTTCCGGTTCGCTGAAGCCGAGCGCTGTGGCAAGGAAGTCCTCGCGATCAGAGGCGTGGCCAAATCCTACGGCATACATAAGGTCTACGAAGCATTGAACCTCACGCTTCATCGGGGGGACAAAGTGGCCTTCGTGGGTGAAAACGGGGCTGGGAAGTCCACGCTTCTGAAACTCATGGCCGGCGTCACCGAGGCAGATTCAGGGAGTATAGCCCTCGGGGACAGGGTGACGCGGGCCTATTTTGCCCAGCATCAGGTGGAAGCCCTGAACCCGTCCCGTACCGGCCTTGAAGAACTGGCGTATCATGCCCCCGGAGAAAGTGAGGGACGTTTGCGCGACCTGCTGGGCGTATTCCTCTTCAGGGGAGATGACGTGCACCGAACAATCGAGGTCATGTCAGGGGGGGAAAAGACTCGGATTGCCCTGGCCTGCCTTCTGGCCCGCCCCGCCAACCTTCTTCTTCTGGATGAGCCCACGAATCATCTGGACATTCCGGCAAGGGACGTGCTCGAAGCGGCCTTGGCCCGGTACGATGGCACGTTCTGTCTTATCACCCATGATCGCCATCTCATCAGCGCGGTAGCCAACCGGATATTCGAGGTTGGGGAGGGCATGGTGAGGTCTCATGCCATGGACTACGATGCCTGGCTCTACCGGAAAGCGTCTGAAACACGGAACGGCCTGAACCTCAGGGGGGAAACGGAACGCTCAGCGACGCCGTCTCCATCCGAGGAACTGAAACGGGGACGTTCCCAGCGCCAGGCTCTGGGTGGACTCCGGAGTGATTTCTACGGGCAAACCCGCGAACTGAAAAAGGGGATCGAGAATGCCGAAGCGGAACTTGAAACGATCCTCAGGAGAAAGAAAGGCATTGAGAACGAGTTGACCAAACCTGAGGTCTACAGCAACGGAGAGAGAGTGGCCGGGCTCAAATCGGAGATGGTTTCTCTTGATGAAAAGGCTGACCTTTTGACCTTGAAATGGGAGGAACTGTCCGTGGAGCTGGAGGATTTGGAGTCGCAGTTCCGGCGGCAGGAAGAGGACCTTCGAAAGAGAGCCTAATGGCGAGAAGAGTTCGCGTTCAGTCCCTCACCTTGAGCCAAAAGAGCAAACGAAAACCCTGGAAAAAGGGCCTTAAAGGGGAATTGCTTCTAAGTGGGCTCCTCGAAGAGCGTATCAGGCCAGTCCTTTCGGACTATGCTCAACAACGCGTCCGACCTGGATCCCTTGTCCTACGAGCTTCCTCTTTCAGTGCTCTCTTTCCAGGGTATTTCCCTGTTCCTAGTATAGATCGTTACTCCGGGTTGTCAAGCGG
>QJVM01000093.1 GCA_003235715.1 Nitrospirota bacterium | reverse complement strand
TCCGGGCCACAACGATTCGGACGCTGAATTGAACGATATCTCCGGCTTCATTGCGAGCCTCGACCCATCCATCCCCTGGCATATTTCCCGGTTTCACCCGGCCTACAAGATGTCCGATGTTCCGGTGACTCCAACTTCATCGCTTGTTAGAGCAAGGGACATAGGGAGAAAAAACGGATTAAAATTCATATACATAGGAAATGTTCAAGGAAAGGATTTCGGACAGACCCGCTGTCCCTCGTGCAATGCGCTGGCCGTTGACCGTCAGGGCTACGTGGTTGGATTCGTGGGAATCGAGGACGGCAAATGCCGCCAATGCGGATTCAAGCTGGCCGGCGTATGGCAGTGAGCAGCGTGACACGAGGCCTGGGGATGCGGATGCCGAGCGCCCCTACTGTCTTGACAATAGCCATATCCCTTTGTATTATTAGAGAAAATTATTCGACGAGGTCCCGAAATACCCATGACTAAAGCCAACCTGGTTGACCACATCTACGAAAAGGTAGGTCTGTCGAAGAAGGAAGCGATGGAGATGGTGGAACTCCTCTTTGAAACCATCAAGGATACCCTGTCTCAGGGAGAGTCCATAAAACTCTCGGGTTTTGGCACTTTTTCCGTCCGGAGCAAAGGCTCCCGCCGGGGCCGCAACCCCAAGACGGGTGTCGAAATCGAGATCGAGCCGCGCCGGGTGGTCACGTTCAAACCGAGCGTACAGTTCAAGTCGGCAGTGGAAACCGGAAGTGACACTTGATTGCTCTTCCTGCTGAAAAGACCGTACCGGACAAGCTCTTCTACAAGATCGGCGAGGTGAGCCGTATCGCCGGTGTTGAGCCTTACGTGCTTCGGTACTGGGAAACTGAGTTCTCATTTCTCCGGCCCCGGAAAAATCGTTCGGGGCAGCGCGTTTACCTCAAGAAGGACGTCGAAACCATCCTGAGAATCAAGTCGCTGCTTTATGACGAGAAATACACCATTGCCGGGGTCAGAAAACGACTCGGAGGACGCGAATCCCACAAGGAGGGGCCCCTCACCTCGGAAGAAAAGATTGCCCGCGTCCGGTCAGGCCTCCAGGCCCTTCTGAAACGGCTGGAAAAACCCCTCTAGTTCCCTACGCCATCTCTTTTCCGTTCGTGTATAATAGCAACCCTGATTTTTCGGGACGTAGCGCAGCTTGGTAGCGCACTCGCTTGGGGTGCGAGAGGTCGGCAGTTCAAATCTGCTCGTCCCGACCATTCACAAAGGGACCTGGAAACCTTCCAGGTCCTTTTATGTTTTCTGGCTTGGGACGACTCCGGAGGGTCTCCGAAGTCTTTTGTCTTTCCGGTTTTCCGGCATGGGTTAGAATCTATACGTGATCCGTCTCGATCATCTCACCAAGCGCTTCGACCACTTCCTCGCTGTGGACCGGCTCAGCTTCGAGGTTCCGCAGGGCGAGGTCTTCGGCCTCCTCGGGCCCAACGGCGCAGGCAAAACCACCAGCATTCGCATGCTCACGACGCTGGCCTCAATTACTTCCGGTCAGGCGGAGATTGCAGGAATCGATGTGAGCCGGAACCCCATCGGGGTCAAACGGGTCATCGGCCTTGCCCCCCAGGGCCTGAACCTCGAGATCGAACTGACCGCAGAGGAAAATCTGGAGTTCCACGGTCGCCTTCACCGCATGTCCCGCCATGATCGCCGGGCAAGGATCCGGGAACTCCTTGAGTTTTCAGAACTCTGGGAGAAACGCAACGTTCAGGTACAGAAATTTTCAGGCGGGATGAAGCGGCGCCTGCTCATTACGCGGGCCATCATGCACCGTCCCAAGGTTCTTTTTCTTGATGAACCGACGGTGGGTCTCGACCCCCAGATTCGACGTCGTGTCTGGGACATGATCCTGGGTTTGAAGGCCCAGGGCATCACCATCCTGGTCACCACCCACTATATCGAAGAGGCCGACTTTCTCTGCGACCGGGTGGGCATCATGAATCGGGGACGTCTGGTGGCCCTCGACAAACCGCAGAGCCTTAAGAATACGACCGGCATCTATGCCGTCATCTGTTCCAGGATGAACGGGTGCCCTCCCCGATTCTTCAATGACCGGGACGAGGCGGTCCGGTACGCTTCGGAGCTTGAAGGCGATGTCACGGTTCGTCAGACGAATCTCGAGGACGTCTTTATCGCCCTGACCGGCGAGGCCATTCATGATTGATACGGGCTTCTATACCATCTTCTGGCGCGAAATGCTGGCCATACGGAAGAAATTCTGGAAGGTGCTTTCCGGGAGCCTGGTCATGCCCGTTCTATATCTCGTGACTTTCGGGTGGGGGATTGGCCGTGGCGTCCGGGTGGGACAAGGCAATTACATGGACTTTATTCTTCCGGGGATCATTGCCCTCTCGGCCATGAACAGCAGTTTCAACGGGGTGTCGGTAACGCTCAATATCAGCAAGCTCTATTACAAGACCATAGAGGAAATCCTGGTATCGCCCATCAGTCCATGGGCCATCACGCTGGGCCGGATTCTGGCCGGGTGTGTGAGAGGCCTGTTCTCGGCCTGCCTCATCGTGGCGATTGGCCTTATCCTTGACGTGAACCTCGGCTTCGGGCCTTCCTTTTTTGCCACGGTGCTTCTTCTGTCCTTTGCCTTCGGCGCGCTCGGGGTTCTGGCCGCCATGCTCACCCGTTCGCACGAGGACATGACCAATTTCAGCAACTTCGTGATTCTGCCCATGGCCTTCCTGTCGGGCACCTTTTTTTCACCGGACCTGCTTCCCCAGCCCTTCAGGTCCCTGATTCTGGTCTATCCGCTTACCCATGGGAGCATCGCGCTTCGGGCCCTGGCCACGGCCCAGGCCGTTCCGCTGAGCGCCCTGGCCGTGCTGTTCGGCTATGCGGTAGTTCTTTTCCTTCTGGCCGGCCTGTCCGTGAAACGCCTCGAACTCTGAGAACCCGGGGGATTAACGGGTTATGGAGCCGCCGGTCAACTCCACGGGGAGATAGACCAGTCCGTAAGGCGTCGAAAACTCCAGGGAACCGCCCACGGAAATCTCCTGCGTCTCGTGCTGGGTCATGTTGAGAAGCATGCTCAGCGTTTTCCCCTTGGTATGGTGCATCCCCAGGTAGAACCGTTCGGACGACCCCGGAGCAATGGGGGTTCTCTCCCC
>QJVM01000024.1 GCA_003235715.1 Nitrospirota bacterium | reverse complement strand
CGAGTCACCGACTTACAACCTTTGGGTACCATGGCGCGGCTTCCAGGTGAATGGCTCCACCCAGCCGGCCATCGAGGCCACGAAGGCCAAGTTCCGTGTCTACCCCCTGTCGCAGAAGGACAACCCGCCGAAGATGACTTTCATCAATGCGTCGGGCGTCCCCAATAACACCATCCACCGCATGGATTACGGTTACTGGGAGGAGGTCAACGCGTCCATACAGGCCGAGCCAGCCACCGGCCTCGATCCCGAGATCCGCGGCATGCTGGCCTCCATCGGCATCGAGAAGGGCAAACCCTTCAATCCCGATGTGAGGATGACGAATATCCTCACCGAGGCGGCCAAGGTGGGTTCGGTGACCGCCCAGGCCCTTACGGCCCGCCCGAGAGACGAGCGTCTTTACGTCTATCCCGGCGAGCGGGTCTGGACCAACCCGTTCATCGAGGGCCGCTACGATTTCCTGCTCAATGGCGCCACACTGATCGACTCGCGCATCTACATGCACTTCTACGCCACCGGGATCACGCCCGCAATGGCGATCAAGAACGTGGGCGTGGGTTCCCAGTATCTGATCGCCTACCTTGACAAGGACGGCAACGCCCTCGACGGCAGCAAGACCTACAGGATCCACCTGCCGCCGAACGTGCCGGCGAAGGATTTCTGGTCTTTTACGCTCTACGACAACCAGACCCGCTCCATGCTGCAGACCGACCAGCGCTTCCCGGCCGTCGACAGTCTCGGCAAAGTGAAGGCGAACGCCGACGGTTCATACGACATCTACTTCAGCCCCAAGGCGCCCAAGGGGATGGAGAACAACTGGGTCCAGACCGTTCCCGGCAAGGCGTGGAATACCATCTTCCGGCTTTACGGCCCACTCGAGTCGTTCTATGACAAGACCTGGAAGCCGAGTGACCCGGAACTTGCCGATTAACGGTAGGGGCAGATAAGACCCGGTTGCAGCCGGTGGCGCTTCATGCCACCGCTGAACCGGGCCTCATCCTTCATACCCTATTTCTTAGGCATCTTGCATTCTTAGAGGAAACAGGTATCTTCAGAGTCAGGAACGTCCTTAACCGGGGATGGGTCCTGTTTCGAGCTCTTGCAGATGCGATTTATTGCCCTACTCGCCCTCCTTTTCCTGGCTCCGAGCTGCCTTTTCATTCCGGTACCCGAAAAATGCGTCTCCGGTGAGGAGGTAACACCGGAGGAGCTTTCCTCAATAGAGCCGGGCAAAACGACCAAATCCGAGATTATAGAGAGGCTCGGAAACCCGGACGTACTCTGGTTGGATGAGAACATCTTTGCCTATAACTGGAAGACGGTTTGGGCGATCATGCCCTGGTTCGTCGCAGGAGGCTACCAGGCCGCCGGAGGCATAGAGGAGTTCACAAAGGATTACGTGCTGCTCATACAATTTGATCAGAACGACAGCGTGGCAAGATTTGAACGATTGAAACGATCCATGTTTACATCGTATGGCGCGATGCTGAAAAGCTGGGCGAACCACGATAACGAAAGCGGTCCTGGTGATAAAGATAGTGAAAGGCAATGATTTTCCAGCCGATTCCGCTGACCTCTTCCGGCACGCAGAATCGAGACAGGGTCAAACGAGCAAGCGGAGGGTTTGCCGAAGCGGAGAAATCTCTTTTCTCGCATCACTTCCTTTGTGCCTTCTCTGGCTTTGCACCAGTTGCGCTTTCGTCACACCCCTTACGAAGAGCGACTATTCAGCGATACAGGCGGGGCAAAAGTCGCTGGTTCTTCTTAGAGTCACCTGCGAAATTACGTACAAAGGCGAGACAGAACCGTTTCGTGGCTGTATAAAGGGTGAAAATGCGTATCTGGCCATGGGCGATTTTGAATCCGGGGGCATACTGAACCCCGTCGTCATTCCAAAGTCCCTGTCAGCCGAGGCCCTTGAACAGGGATGGACCTATTTCATTCTGGAACCCGGCATCTATTATCTTGGGTTTCAGGGCCAGCGTAGAACCGATGCTTTCACGTATGATGCGCAGTGGCAAAAGGTACAGCGCTGGCGCATGGATATTGGACCGGGTTCGCCGATCGTTTACGCCGGAACCATACACCTCCAGTGCGAAAGCGACTGGTTCTTGTTTGGGGCCAAATACTGCTGTTTTATCCGTAAAGAGACGATCAGGAACGAACAGGAACTGGCTCGTACCTTGGTGTCGGAGAATTTGGGGACCATGGGGCCTCCCAAAACCGCCCTGATGGAAATACATACCGGTGAAACAATTATTCTTGGAACGCCGAAGCCGGAAGAATAGTTATCAGGAAGAACGCGCAACACTTCACGAAATAAGGGGCGACAGGCCATAAACCTGCAAGTTCTTCTGCCCTTGATGGCGTTCGCTGGGGCCCTTATCGGCTGGCTGACAGGCCGATATTCGGGATACGACCTGACGCTTTCTACAATTGTGGGCTTCGTGATCGGGGTTGGCCCTTTGTTTATGCTCCTTGTCGCGGGAAGAGTATTAAGCGCGTGGTCGCCGGATCGGCCCGATCGCCTCTGCAGCTGGTGCCGGTCCGAGGACTACGTCTACGATGGCATGGAATGCAGGGAGAACGGCAGGCCGTGCGCCTATCGTTATCACTGTCCAAAATGCGGGAGACATTATGACTCCAGGGAAAGTTAGTTCTTGGAGGTCAGGGGAGGAGATGAGACACCCTATCGCAAACTCAACCGGTGGGGCCGATGGTCCTCTTCCTAGCCCTGTCGGGACGATCACCGGGAATAGTCCTCCTGCACGAGTTCCGGATCCGTATACAGCAACCTGAATATGATTGAAAGCCCCGTCAAAGTAGTGGTCATTGATCGTATGCAGAAAGGTTACGCCTATTTCTTGACCGAACCCATGGGCCGGAACTTTGAATCAGACTTCAAGCCCGAACTGACTCCGAAACAGATGCTGAGACTGGGTGTGTTCGGAGGGAAATACATGACCGACTGCACCGATGAATTCCCGGAGGACTGGTTTGCAAAAGCCAGGATGAATCCCTCGCGCCATGAGCCTGCATTGAATTTCTTTGGCGTCAACGCCTCCCAGCCCCTCAGCGTCTGGCGAAAAAAGGGCTGGATTTATCACGAGGATCCTCGTGGCTGGTTTCAATGGTACTGCCGGTATTACATGGGGCGGCGTTGCCCGGACGA
>QJVM01000042.1 GCA_003235715.1 Nitrospirota bacterium | reverse complement strand
CGGGTGCAGAAATGAGCTGGGCCCCCTCTCGAGATACTCACCCATCGGCAGGGAGCTGGCGGAACAGCCGCCGCAAGGGTTCTGCCCCAACTTGCTCCAAATACCCTTAAACAAGCGAAGGTTCAGCCCTCCTGTCTTCTTCGTTTCCGCCGGTCCTTCTGTTTACGGATACGCACAGCCTTTTCGGAGAGACTCAGGGAACTTTCCCGATTCTTGGATTCCAAGAGGTCAACCAAAAGTCGTCTCGCCAGAAAGCGATTAAGCGCCTGTGTCCGCTCAGAGCAACACTTGACCTCCTGGCCACTCGGTCGATGGCGGAGGTATACGCCGGAGGAAGTCTTGTTCACCTTCTGTCCGCCGTGGCCCGGACATCGGATGAAGTGCTCATCAAAGTGTTCTTCCAAGAGTCCAAGGGCCTCCATTCGACGATAAAGAGCCTCAACTTTCTCGGGGCGAACGGGGAACGTTTTCCGCATCAGGTCAAGATGCTACAGAGTGCTGCAGGGCAATTGTCCATCAACTTCGAAGGGCACGGCTATCCTTCCGGCATCATACCTGTCCTGGCTGCAAAGATACCAGGAAATATCGCCGGAACCACACAGCATTGCTTGAAGAAAGAGGCGTCTCTTATCTGTTAATTTAGACATCAGAATAACCATGGCGGAGGGGGGAATAATTGATGACGCCCAATGAAAATCTCTTTATGCTCATCCTTGGGCTAATCGGCATGTTGCTGGGGGGAACCATGCTCAAGAGCGCCTCGCGTCAGAAAGAGCCGAAAATGGCCCGAAGGTATCGGATGCGCGGTACAATTTATTTTGTCGTCGGGACCGCCCTGCTGACCCTGGTGTTGCTCCGGTCCTTATGAGCGCTATGGATAAACGCCCCTTTTTTCAGCTGGTCAGGATTTGTTCCTCTTGAATTCGAAGTTGATCTTTCTGGCCTTCAGATAAGCTTTCAGCTCTTCCGGAGTATGAAATTTGTGAGTATAGTAGGCCCCTTTGGAGTGGGTGGTGCAGGTGTCCAGACTGTAGTCTCGACAGATTAGCGGACGGTTTTCGTAGTCCGAACATTGGCCCCGATCATTGAGCCGGGTGCATCGGGCGACAAACTCAAGATTCCACGTTCGGTCGTGCCCGATATAGAGGGCGACGTTTTCGTGCATAAGATGCCAGAAGTAGTCTGAGTAATCCCGTTTCGTTGTCGGTCGGTCCACCTCGATGGCCACATACCGGCAGCAATCACTGCAGCCATCGCAAGAGAGTTCTCGTTTTCTTCTGTGTATGGTTTTCTTTGAGGCTTTCATAAGGCGTTATGATGGCATAGGCGATAGACTCGTGTGAAGGGGTCGGGTCCCTCTATTATTTCAACCTCATCAGCCGCTGGAACCTCTTCAACGACCAGATGGGGATGGCATTCCGGAAGGCTCCGATATTCATCGCAAGATTCCGAAAGGAAAGCCGCATGATTAAAGAATGGTCTTCTGCCTCCGATAAGCCTAGATATAAGGATTGGGTCCCCGGACCGAGCTTTCGGGCAGAGGAATCCCCAGAGTTGAGGGAGCCAGGTCTTGGATGCGGTTGAGCAGACCCCTGGAGATGGGGGGAGCCTGAAGCATCCATCAAGGCACCCACTTGGAACACTCCTCCTGGACGAAGCGCGCTGTCCGGGGTATTTTTTTGGCTTCTTTCTGTAACCTCTTCCGTCGTTGCATGCCATCTTTCCAGAGGAACTCCGGGTTGTCCCTGTACAAACCGGTCGGTGCATGATTCGGGTCTCAAATTACGATGGTATAATCGAATCGGGGTCGTGGAAGGGAATCTTCCCGCCCCGGGACGAATATCCAATCGGAACCCTCACAACCATGGCTACGACTCGAAAAGATCTCGAAGGTCGAACCATCATGGAATTGCGGTCGTTCGCCCGGGAACACGACATTCCGCTTCGCCGGAATTGGACTAAGGACGAAATTATCCAGGCCATTCTCAGAATGGTGCGGCCCAAGCGAGGCCGCAAACCGAAGCCGGTTCTGCGCCAGCCTAAAGGTAAAACAGCTGCAGGAACGCATTTGCAGTCCCCCGTGGACCAGGCTCCGGCCTCAAAAGGAAAACGTCCATCCCCGGTTAAGCCGTCTCGCCCCCCGGAAGGAAAGGGAACATCCCGTCCGGAGTCCACATCTCAGAACGAACTCACGCTCATGGTCCGGAACGCCGATACACTGTTTGCTTACTGGAGAACGCCTAAACCGGACGTGTCCGTAGGGGAAACAAGAAGCTCGCTCGGAAAAGTGTTAAGAATTCACGATCTCGCCGGGTCTGCCCAAGGCCTCCCTGGCAAGGATTACTACGATATCCCGCTTGATCACCCCTCGGGAACGCGGTACGTGTCCCTCCGCATCCCCGGGCATCGTTTTGTTGGGGAAGTGGGTGTCTTCCAGAACGGCGTCTTTCGCGCCCAGGCCACCTCCCTTGAGGTGGAAACCCCGCGCGACCGGGTTTCCCCACCCACTGCGCGCGCCGCAGGCCTATTCCATCGCGTTTATGGAATTTCCGAAGGGGCCTCGCTGTTGCTTCAGGACATCCCTGCCGTCTTTTCGGATAACGGATAGGTCTTGGGAGTGAACGCAGAAGACTCCGGAGGGTCCCCTCATGTCAGTAAACACGACCGCTATCAGTTCGAAATCAAGCTGAATCATGAATTCAAGGACAAAGCCCGCCAGGAACGATACCGGGTGGAGACCTTCTTTTTCCTGCCCAACAATCTGGACATAAACAGGAATACCTACGGCAAGAAAGAATTCTACAGAGATCGCCTGCTTTACCTTCGCTTTAGAACACCCCGTTTCAGTCTGGCCTCCCTCGTGGACCCAGACAACCGCAGGTCTCCGCTTAATAGAGTGGGGGAAAGACTCGACGCCTTCGAAAGATCGTCCCACCGGACTAATGCTGACTCGCTGGAATACGAAATCAAGCTCCTTGGATGCATTTTCAAGAGCACGGTGCGGGATCATCTCGCTCGGGTTTATCCAAGTTTCTTTCCGTGTCCTTCCAAAGAAGATCCGCGTACGGTTTCGAGCGAGTGCGAAACGCTCCTGGGGGATTTTGCCTCTCGGTGTCGGGATGTTCTCTCCAGGTACCGTGGTTTCCGCGAGCGTTTTTTGGGCCTGGGACAGTCTCCGCGCCTTGAATTGACCTATCTCATTACAGACGAATATATGAGTCTGTTGCTGGAATGGCGGTGCCTTCAATTGCTCGGCTGGATTGCCTCGTTCCCGTATTCAGAGAAGCTTGTTCAGCAGGCGCGAATCATTGAGAAGCTTGTGGAAGACGAAACCTCCTATAGAAAAGTCCATTATCCGGATTCGACCCTTGCGAAAGTGGGAGACAATGAATTATTCCTCTTTCGATTCGGTGTTCTTAAGAAGTACGTGGCCGGCGTTTTGCACCTGAATGTTCGTCTTGTGGAGGAAGGTCGCGGTATTCAGCAACTGGCCTTTGCCCTATCGGCAGGGGTGGCCATGCTGTTCGCGACGACCATCGCCTTTTACTATCAGCGCATCTACGGAACGCTTTCCCTCACGTTCTTTGTGGCGCTGGTGGTCAGCTACATGTTCAAGGACCGGATCAAGGCATTGCTTCAAGGATATCTCCAGAGCCTCCTCTCCAGAACCCTTTTCGATCAGGCCATGCAGATTTTTCATTCCTTCAGAGGAAACCGAATCGGCGTCTGTCGGGAAGTTGTGTCGTTTGTGGAAGAAGCGGGCCTGGACCCCCATGTGCTTCGGTTGCGCAACAGGGATCACCTCACGGAAATTGAAAATGACTGGCGTCTTGAGAAGATACTGCGGTACGTGAGGGAGATTACGATCGACACGACACAAGTCTGGGTCGGGGCGTCCCGGAAGAACGGCCTCACGGATATCCTCAGGTTCAACATAAGAAATTTCCTGGAGAAGATGGATGAACCAAACAAGAGCCTCCTCTATCTCCAGGACGGCCGGGTCGAACATCTTCAGGCGATGAGGGTTTATCACGTAAACTTGGTTTTGAAGATCCTTCACGGTTCCCGGATTCAGTACGAACGGATCCGGTTGGTCCTGACTCAGGAGGGCATCAAGCGCGTCGAATCTGTTGTTTTGGAGGAACGGCACCCCGCCAACGCATGAAAAAAGGCCGCCGGTGACCGGCGGCCTTCTTACGTTCCGGATAGTGTCCGTCGAAAGTATTCAGGTCCTTTGGTTCATGGGGATGTAGGGCGCCGGTTTCACGATACTCTTGTACATGGGGCGAATGATGCGCCCCCCGTTTATCAGCTCTTCAATGCGATGAGCCGACCATCCGGCAATCCGTGACATGGCGAACATGGCCGTATAGATTTCTTTGGGGAAGCCAAGCATGTCATAGACAAAACCCGCAAAGAAGTCCACATTGGCGGCGATGACCTTGTCGGAACCTTTCACTTTTGCAAATACCTTTGGCGCCAGTTTTTCCACACTGAGATAGAGATTCATCTCCTTCTCGCGGGCCTCCCCAAGCTGCTTGGCCAGGGCCATCGCCTTTTCCTTAAAGACCACCGCTCGGGGATCAGACAGCGTGTAAACAGCGTGGCCGATGCCATAAAGCAGTCCCCTCTGGTCAAAGGCCTCCTTCCGGAGGATACGAGCCAGGTAGTCCGCCACCTCGTCCTCATCGGACCAGTCCGAAACGTTCTCCTTGATATTCTGCATCATCGCCATGACGGACGCGTTGGCGCCTCCATGTTTGGGTCCTTTCAGAGAACCCAGTGCCGCAGATATCGCAGAGTAGGTGTCGGTATCCGAAGATGAAACGACGTGTACCGTAAAGCTGGAATTGTTTCCCCCGCCGTGTTCCGCATGAAGGACCAGAGCCAGGTCCAAGGCTTCTGCTTCCAAGGCGGTAAATTTGCTGTCCTTTCTGAGCACGTGAAGAAAGTTCTCGGCAATTCCGAGGCCAGGATCCGGAGGATGAATGTGGAGGCTTTTGCCTTTGTAATAATGCGCCACCGCCCGGTAGGCATAGGCCACAAGAACCGGGAAACGAGCAATCAACTGCAGGCTCTGCCGGAGAACGTTCGGAATGGAGATATCATCCGGATTATCGTCTGACGAATAGAGGGCCAGAACGGTTCGTGAAAGCTTGTTCATGATGTCCGGGCTCGGTTGGGCCAAGATCATGCTCTCGTAAAACCGTTCCGGCAGCTCTCGGTATGAAATGAGCAGCCGCGTGAACTCTTCAAGTCTGGTTCGGCTTGGAAGTTCACCGAACAAAAGAAGGTAGATGACCTCTTCAAATCCCCTTCTGCCCTCGGTTTGAATGCCCTTCACAATATCCAGGACGTCGATCCCCCGGTAACTGAGGCGCCCGTGGTCTGGAATCCGTTCTCCTTCATCAAGGATATAACCGTGGGCCGTACCAATCTCCGTAAGGCCCACGAGAACCCCCGTCCCGTCTTCATTTCGAAGTCCTCTCTTGACTTCCCACCGACCATAGGCCTCAGGCGGAATCTGGTTATTGCGAAAAGCTGTTTCGGCAAGTTCTGTCATAAGGTCACTCATGCTTCATCCTCCTTGTTCTGCAAGGCCGCCGAACCGGGTACAGGGCCTGAAGTCCAAGCGGACTTTTATCCCACGTGCATTCCTTCAGAAAACGAACGTTTATTGGGTTACGCTGTCCGGGACCGACCTTCCCCGGAACGGACCACATTACCACGGAAGGGAGCCGCGAACCGATACTCCGGCGGGAGTTAATTATAACCTGAGAACGGGAAGTATTTTCAATCGGTTTCCAAGGGGATACGAAGAAAAGGGTCCGGGAGCGAACTTCCGGGGATATGGGATTCAGGGAAAGGCCACGGTCTGGGGGCCATGTTCCCTGACCCTTCAGGCTTGATCCATGGCCCCTCCTCCCGGAGGTTTCGGATGAACCCAAGGCCGGGGATGAAGGGGCCCTCTTTGGGGCGTATGTTATGCCTTTCATGGGGCCGCAAATTTGCGGACCTTTTCCCGGTTCATTTCAACATAAGCTTTGCCTGCCACAACCTGGCCCTCCCAGGTCCCTTGGACATGACAGGCTCCCTCCCAATAGGCATTACCGGTGCTCTTGGAAGCAATAAACTCCTGATTGGTTACATAGGCGCGCAGATCGATCGAGAGGGTCCGGCGTGGCACGCGAATCGACCATGCAGTGTGATAACGCACGCCCGTGACCGGACTTTTCCATGTTTCTTCCGGAGTAATCAGAATATCCTCTGAAGCCAGGCGCTGGACATGGGCGTCCGCTCCAACCAAAGCGCCTCTTGAGAATTTTGAAATGCCCTCATCCGTATAGATCTGGTAAAGCATCATTTCGCGACCATCCTCCATCTGTATGGCAAACCAGTCCCAGCCTCTGACCTCGGACTCAGCGACCGGAGTCATGATCTCACGGTCCATCCAGGCCTCTCCTGAAACCGGAATAATCCGCTTACCCACCCGCACCCGACCCTCCGCCGCGATTCTTGGAAGGGAAACATAATAGGAAGCATCTTCCGGAACCTCGCCTTTTTGTGAATAGCCGTGGTCACCCTGGAATACCGGGGGCTTGCGGGGCACCAGCTGTAAATCCACTTCGAATTCAGGGTCCTCGGCCGACAGGTGCATGAGTGCTCCATCGCCATAGACCCGCCAGGGCCCGTTCCAGACATCCAGCCTGTCGGAACGGCTCCCCGCCTCTCCTAAGGCTCCTCTGCTGGAACGCTCCGCGTGCAGGAAGCGGTCATGGGCAATATCCGTGACCGCAAAGTGCGCAAAGAAGAGGTCGCGGACCCCAAAAGGCCCCTCCGTCGGTGTGCGATTGACGCCGACCCGGAAAAAAGTGAGTTCAAACCCAAATGGCTCTGTCCCGTTGGAAAGGTGGCCGGTTAAATACCACCATTCCATGCCGTAGTCCGGCTGGGCCGCGAGAACCTCTGGGTAGCCTATGAGGGTTTCCTTCGATACCGGAGCAAATTGATCGAACCAGCCACGGGCTTTGGAAATAACAGGCATAAGACCGAGGAGGGCGGCCACAAGAATGAGGGAACCCGCGGACAACCCCGGCCGCCCAATATCTTGCTTCCCGCGCCAGAACCGTCGGACCGTTAACAGCATCCTACTCATGGCTGATATGCCGGGACGGTGATATCTGGGCGGCCAGGCGAAACGGAAACCATGAGGAAGCCGCCGTAACCAGAAGCATGCCCAGAAACATCCCTGCCATGGACAGGGCCGGTAGATAAAAGTCCACGGACCAGCCGAACGACTGGCGGTTGATCACATAAATGAGTACCACACCGATGGGTACGCCCAGCAGGCCCCCCGAAACACTTCCTATCAGGGCGATAAGGGAGCTCTCGGAAAACACCATTCGAAAAAGCTGCCTCCTGTCCATGCCCAGGTAACGCAACACACTGATCTCCCTTCTTCGGTCCATGACGAGAGCAAACAGGGTATTGGCCACGGCCATGAGCGCGATGACCAGCGCTATGGCATAAATCGCCCGTGTGATGGCAAAGGTGCGGTCGAATATGGCCAGGACGGCTGCTCGGAGTTCATCGGCCTTGAAAAGCACAACGTCCTTGCCACCGAGAGCATTTCGAATGCCCTGAACCCGTTGGTCCGCTGAAATCGACGGGTCAAAGTAGAGACCCAATGTATGGGCATCGTTGACTCCGAAAAGAGGTTTCAGAAAGCGGCGGTCCAGAATCATATATCCCAGCTCCGTGGAGTAATCCAGGAACACCGCACTCACGGTAAAGGACTTTTCGCCCGACACCGTCGGGACCTTGATCGTATCCCCCGCAGCAATATTAAAACGGTGCGCAAAGGGCTCCGTAACGAGGGCATAGGGCCCTTCCGTCATCTCTTTGAATACCCTTTCCGGGTCAACGCCTTCCAGATACCGGAGCCGGCTGTATCGGTGCAACAACTTCACGTCACTGAATCCGATGTGAGTCTTTTGTCTCTTGAATTCAAACTCGAACGTTCTGAAAGCATAGACATCACGCAAGCCGGGGACCTTCCTCAGGCGTTCTATGGTTTGTTCGTCCAGCACCTCGTCACAGAAGACTCGACCTCGGCACGATTCGGCCTTGACATAAATATCTGCGGATAGATTCCCGTCCACCCATTCCTCAACAGTCATCCGAAAGCTGTGAACGAGCATAAGCATGCCCAGCGTGCAGCCAAGGCTCACGGCGATGGCCGAAACGGCCATGGCCGTTCGCCCGGTACTGCTCAGAAGGTTCCGGGCCCCGAAATGGACTTCCACCACCCTCCTCCGGGATAACCAGGAAGGCACCTTCCTCACCACGGCGCGCGTAATCCAGGGAACGGTGAGCACGTAGCCCACGATAAGCATCAGAAGACCACCAAAACCAGCGATCGGAAAGCGGCCCAAATGCACGGAGAACGCCATCCAGAGTCCCGAGAGGATCAAGAGCATCCCCGTCGCACACCGGAGGCCCTCTCCGGTCTTCGCACGGCTCTCTCGAGTGCCTTCGCGCATCGATTCTGCGGGCGATATCCATGAGGCCTCGTAAGCCGGCCCCACGCTTGCGACAACAGACCCCAGGATACCTGAACCCAAGGGCACGGGAACCCATCGGAACAGTGCGCCGTCGGGGGTCAGAATCTGTAGCCCATACAGGGATCGTAAGGTGGCGGTTACCCCGTGGTCCGAGATCGAGGAGACCACGGCCCCAAGAAACACACCAAGAAAGGAACCCAGGGTTCCAATGATGGCGGCCTCCAGGACGAAGAGGCCGGTAACCTCGCGGCGAGTCAGCCCCAGGGCCCGCAGAATCCCTATCTCCGTCCGCCTCCTTACGGTCGACACAAAGATGGTGTTGTAGACCAGGAACATGCCGATCAGGAGCGCCATATAACTCAGGGCCTGAAGGTTGAAGTCAAAAGAGCGAATTACATCCTCGGTTCTCAGAATACGCTCCTGTGGCGAAGCCAGGGAAAGGTCCGGCGTAAGATGGGCCTCTAGTGCTTCAACAAGGGAGGCTTTCTTCCCCGGGTCCAGCGCTCGAACCAGAATCCGGTCAATACCGGGCCCCATGAATCTTTCCCCGTAAGAAAGGTCTGCAAGAACCATCTGTCTGGAGAACAAGCTTGCGGGAAGCACCCCCAAAACCTTCACGCGCTGGGGTGGCGAACGGGGTCCTTCCAGACGGGTCCAAGAGGCCGAATCTTCAAATTTGCCTTTTACAAGGCCTGAACCAACATAAACGGAGGGGGCGCGGAGACTGTCCATAAGCGTTTCCCGCGCCTCTTCGAACGGGGTTCCATCCACGAAGTAGGGAAGTTTCACCAGATCCGTGGCAATGAAAAGAACCTCCTTCCCCTCAGGGACAAGCCTGGCCGTACCGACCTTCAGGGGCAGCAGGACCACTCCGGGGACCTGCAGCGCACTGGCATAGACGGCCTCCGGGATGCTCCGCCCGAATCGTGACGTGATCTCCGCGTCGGCCCCTTCAACAAAAAGACCGTTTCCATGGATACTGTCTCGCGCTCTGCCGATGGAGAGGTCGACGGAAAATATGAGGGTAATGCCCAGGGCAATTCCCAGGACCGACAGGGTGGAGCGTCGTCTGTCCTGGCACAGAGGTTTAACCGTCAGGTCCCAGACGACCCTAAGCATCCTGAACTTGGCCGTCCCGTATTCTCGCAACACGGTCCCCGGTTGCAGCAATCCGCTCGCTGTGCGTGACCATCAGAACTGTTCGGCCGGCAGCATGGACCTGCGAACGGATGAGTTCGAGAATCCGGTCCCCGGTTCTCCGGTCAAGGCTGCCTGTGGGTTCATCGGCAATGATAATTTCGGGTTCCGCAACAAGGGCTCTCGCAATGGCCACCCGCTGCTGTTCACCACCCGAAAGTTCGTGAATCATATGGTGAGCCTTGTCCGCAAGACCCACCTGATCGAGGACCGACCGCACCCGTTCCGGGCCCGCAGTTATCCCGTATCGAAGCATGAGGGGGATGGATACGTTTTCAAAAACTTGCAGGTTTGGCAACAGGTTGAAAAACTGGAAGATAAACCCGATCTTTCTCCTCCTCAAATGCGTCAGTTCATCGTCTGTGAAATCAGTGATGTCCTGATCAAATAAGAAGATTTGTCCATCGTCGGGACGGTCAATCCCGGCCACCAGGTTGAGAAGGGTGGATTTCCCGGAACCGGATTCTCCCATCAGGGAGAGGAACTCCCCCCTTGATACTCGCAGGTTTGCACCGCGCAGGACGTATTGGCGACCGTAGCGTTTATGTACGTTGGTGAGTTGTATGGAGAGCGCGGTGGGGTGCAACGCCTTTTTCCTTTCTGG
>QJVM01000176.1 GCA_003235715.1 Nitrospirota bacterium | reverse complement strand
GGGATTGTGGGGTTCCTGATCCTGATCAGCGTCGGTACCTATTCCCTGCACGAATACTACATCTATCTTTCCGCGTATCTCTGGTTCGGTTTCATTTACGGCATGTGCCTTCAGTACGGCCGGTTCTGCTTTGCCTCGGCCTTCCGGGACCTCTTTGCCGTGGGCGTCCCGCGCATGGTGGTCGGCATCATGATTGCCACGGTTCTCTTCGCGTTCACGTCAGCCTTCGTATCCTCCACGGGCTGGAGTACCTTTCACGCGGCGCCTGTGAGCATCCACGCCGCCATCGCCGGGCTCATCTTCGGGGTCGGCATGGTGTTTGCCGGGGGGTGCGCGTCGGGCTCTCTGTACAAGGCGGGCGAGGGAAACGGGGTTTCGATGCTCGTAATTCTTTCCATCAGTGTGACGCAGTCCAGTTTCGTGGATATGGGGGGATGGCTCAACAAACTGGTTCCCGCGTCGTGGACCGAGTCCGCGGCCCAGAAGGGCCTGCCCGCCTCCATCGGGGTGACCGACGGGTGGGTGGATCAGTATCTGGCCGGATACGTGTGGGACCAGCCGGTGAGGACCTTCGCGGGCACCCTGGGGCTGAAGGATGAATCCGCGGCCGGCGCGTTTTTCGGAAATGCCTTTGTCGGGGTTCTGATTCCCGCGCTTTTATTGCTGGCCGTGGTTTATTTCTTCTGGGTACGACGGAGTTATATGAGGAAGCTGAAGGATCAGAAGGGCGCCATCACCTTTTCGGACCACCTCCGGGGATTCTGGGGAATGATCATGGCCTCGAAAAGGACGGCCGTCGCCGGGTTGTTCCTCGGAATTGCCTGCGGTCTTCAGATGTTTGTGATCGAGGGCCTCCGCATGAAGTTTGGCGTGAAGAATGCCGGAACCATCCTTGAGCGGATCGGGTTTGATTTCGGCATCTCGGCCAAGGGAACCGTGTTTGACCCCGGGTACTGGTACGTGACCACGCAGGAAGCCCAGTGGGTGGGCTGGGTGATGCAGAAGCTCGGCTGGAACCATATGGACAACATCTACTTCGGCTGGGTCAACGGGATTCCCAGCCCGGCCATCAACCCGGCGGACTGGATGTCGGTGGCCCTCATCGGCGGGGCGGCCGTGATGGCCCTGCTTTACAACGAGTTCAAATGGAAGGCTCCCACAAAGGAGCTGGCCGTCTGGGCCCTCATCGGCGGGGCACTGATGGGAATCGGCTCCCGGCTAGCCTTGGGGTGCAACGTGGGAGCGTTCTTCGTGCGTACGGCCAATGGCGATATGTCCGGGTGGCTCTTCGGCATCGGGATGATCGGCGGGGCCTATATCGGCGTGAAGTTTTTCAACTGGTGGACGGAACGAAAGATGGCCAAGGAAATGGCCGGTTTCGACCTTCAGCTTTGATGTTCCCAAATAACCCACGGAGGTATTGGATATGGCTATGACATTCGCAAAGAAGGAAGATGGAGTGTTTGCACTGGATGTGACGGGCTACGTATGCCCCCATCCGCAGATCTATACCAAGAAGGCCCTGGAGAAGCTGAGCCCCGGTAACGTGCTGGAGGTGGCCTTTGACAATCCCTCCTCGGCCGAATCCATCGCTGCCATGTGCGATGCCAACGGCAACGAGGTGATCGATCGCCTGAAGGAGGGCGGGAAATTCTTCTTCAAGATAAAGAAAGCCTGAAGGCGGAACGGAGCGACGCATGAAACAACAGTTGTGGGTCATCATCGTCATGGTTGTCACCCTCCTGGGGTTCATGATGGGATACAGCGTGCCTCCCTTCATGGAGGTCGGGTTTGGCGTCAAGACCGAATCCAAGGAACCCCAGGCCATGTCTTCTGAAGAGCTCGAACAGTATTACAAGAGTCTCTACCAGGACAACTCCGGCGGATCGGAATAGGGAGGAGGGTATGAAATCTGGTATCTGGTTTCTGGTGGCGACCCTGATGTGGGGTCTTGGATTTATGGGCGGATACGCGATATCGGCGCGAACCGGTACGGAGCCTGGATATTTCGATGCAGTGGAAGCAGCCGGCTATGGGGGAGGCTCCGAAGGCGTGAAGGGCATCAGCGCTGAAATGAACGACTATTACAAGAGTCTGCTCAAGACAGACGAATAGTCATTCCCGCTGAAAAAAGGACAAAGAGGAGTCTCTGTGAAGAAGATACTGGTTGCCGTTGACGAAACCAAAGGGTCGCTGCAGGCTATCGAGACCATGGCCTCCCTGTTCCAGTGCAGCCGCCCGGAAACCGTGGTGCTGCTTTATGTGGAGAAGCCTGAAGGGCGGTCGGTGATGGATGACCTGATCCTGAGCGATTCGGAGATGAGTACGCTCCGGGAGTCTCTCCAGGGGACGGCCTACCAGGAAGCGCTCGACCGCAAGGCCCAGAAAGTGGTGGCTTTCTTTTCCGAGGAACTCCGAAAGCGCGGGATAGCGGGAATTCAACCCCTCGTGCGCGAGGGGCACCCCGCGGACGAGATCCTGAACGCCGCAGAGGAACAGGGTGCCCAGATGATCATTCTCGGGGCCCGGCGGCCCGGACGGCAGAATCTCTTTATCGGGAGCGTAAGCCGGGAGGTCGTAAACCGGGCCGAGATTCCGGTCCTCATTGCGAAGTAGGCGAACGGACCGACCCGGAAATGTTCAGGTCCCTTTGACGAAGCGGGGCAACGGGCGGAACTTATGAAAACCAGCCTTATCATCCCGGCATGGCGCCCGGAAGACATCTTTTCATCGAAAACGGTCGAGTCCCAGATCAACTACTGGCAGCCTCTGGGTACGCTCTACGTGGCCGCGGCCATGGAGAAGGCAGGTCACGCCGTCAGGTTCCTGAACGGAGCCTTCATGAGCCACGAAGAGATTGTCCGCCAGGTCAGGGAGGACGGGTGCGCGTTTGTCGGTATCTATTCCACTGCCTTTGGATGGCCACGAGCCATGAAGACGGCCGAGGCTGTCCGGGCGGCTCTTCCGATGGCCTATATTGTTGCTGGCGGACCCTACCCCATTGCGCTCGGGGAAAAGTGCCTTCTGGAATGTTCAGCCCTGGATGCGGTCGTGACCGGGGAGGGGGAGGAGACGGTTGTGGAGTTGCTGGGGCGCCTCTCCGCCGGGCAGAGCATGCAAGGGGTTGCCGGCATGGCCTTCCGACTCGAAGGCCGGATTGTGGTCAACACGGCGCGGCCCCTTATCTCCAACCTGGACGCGATTTCCTTTCCC
>QJVM01000020.1 GCA_003235715.1 Nitrospirota bacterium | reverse complement strand
GAGAGGAATGACGTTGTGCCCTGCTCGCGGGACTGAAGAAGGGGGGTGCTTCGGTTACTGCGGGTGGGGTCATTCATTTTGAAAGGGCCTCTTGTGAAAACACGAGGGGCCGGAATTCCAGGGCGGACTTCCCGATCACTTAGTAGAAGGCACGGATTTCCTCACCGGCTTTCTTCAGGTCGGTTCGCTGACTCACGAGCGGGCCTTGTTTGAGAACCTTCAGACGTTCCTCAAACAGCGGCCGGTCGTTTACATAGAAGATTCCTGTCGGGATACGGTCCCCCCATTCGAGCGCCCTGGCAAAGGCCTTTATACGGTCCCTCGGATCGTAGTCTTCTTCCAGCGGGTAGAGGCGGGACTTGTACCACTCGTACGTATTCAAATGATTGAAGGACACACAGGGCTGAAGAATATCCAACAGGGCAAAACCCTTGTGCTGCAGGGCCGCCCCCATGAGGGACTGGAGACGGGCCGGGTCGCCGGCAAAGCCCCGGGCCACAAAACTGCAGTCGAGGGCAATGGCCAGGGCCAACGGGTTTTCCTGGCCCGAGAGGACGCCCTGGCGCTGAACCTTGGTGACCATGCCTTCCTCGGAGGTGGGCGAGGCCTGACCCTTGGTCAGCCCGTATACCTGATTGTTGTGGACAAAGACCTTGAGGTTCACGTTTCTGCGAATCGCGTGAAGAAGGTGGTTTCCGCCCTCGCCATAACAATCCCCGTCTCCGGTGGTCACCAGAACGCGCAGGCCATGGTTCGCCAGGGCAATGCCGGTGGCCACGGGCAGCGCCCGGCCGTGAAGGCCGTTGAAGGCATTGCATTTGATGTAGTGGGGCAGCTTGGCCGCCTGGCCAATGCCGGACACGATGGTGATCTCGTGAGGTCGAAGGCCGGTTTCAACCAGGCTCCGCTTGAGCGCAGTCAGAATCCCGAAATTCCCGCACCCGGGACACCAGGCGGTTTCCTGGCCCTTGAATTCATCCGGTGTAGTCATGGACCTTCTCCAGCAGGGATTCCACGGTAAAGGGACGGCCGTCGTAACGGTTGATATGGCCGGAGAACACGAACCCGGTCTCTGCCCTCAGGAGTCTTGCAAACTGCCCGGTGGCGTTGTTTTCGATACAGATCGTTGTGCCGGCCTTTTGCAGAAAGTTCATGTAATGGAAACCGGCCTCGGGAGGCAGGGGGTAGACCTCGCTGAAATGAAGCATGGCCACGGACGTCCGGCGGCCCAACTGGTCCACTGCCTCTTTCATTACGCCGTAGGTGGAACCGTATCCAACGAGCACCACCTCGGGGTTGTCATGCCCGTAGGTCGTGGGTGGAGATATCTCGTTTCGTATCAGGGGCCACTTCCGGAACAAGCGCTTCTCCATCATGCGTGAGCGTGTTTCCGCATCCTCGATGATGTGACCGTCTTCGTCGTGTTCATCACTGTCCACCACGACCAGGTGCCTGGAACTGCCTGGAATGGCCAGGGGAGACACCCCTGTGCCGGTGTGCGTGTAGCGCTTGTAAGAGGGCAGATTCTTCAGGGCCCGGCCGCGAACCCGATGATCTGTGAGGACCATGCGGTTCAGGTCGAGACCCTCCAGGGTCCATTCGCAATCCCCCAGGTACTGGTCGCCCTGGATGAAGACCGGAATCTGGTACTTCTCGGCCAGTTCAAAGGCCTTGTGGGTGAGATAGAAGGCCTGCTCGGGTGTGCCGGGGGTGAAGACCACCCGCGGAAACTCTCCATGCCCCCCGTGCACGATGAACAGGAGGTCGGCCTGTTCCGTTCGCGTGGGGAGCCCGGTGGCCGGACCGGGCCGCTGCATTTCGGCAATCACAATGGGGGTCTCGGTCATGCCGGCCAGGGACAGGCCCTCCTGCATAAGGGCGAAACCGCCGCCCGAGGTCCCGGTCATCGCGCGCACCCCGGCATAGGAGGCCCCGAGCGCCATATTGATGGCGGCAATCTCATCCTCGGCCTGTTCCACGATCAGGCCATGTCTTTCCGCCATACCGGCCAGAAAATTCATGATGCCCGTGGAGGGGGTCATGGGGTAAGCCGAGTAGAACTTGCAGCCGGAGAGCAGGGCTCCCAACCCGATGGCGCTGGCGCCATCGATGAGCATCCTGGCTTCTCGGCCGGAGGGTTTCAGCCTGAAGCAGCCGAGCCGATCCGCGAAACCCTGAACAAAGACGGCCCCTGCCCGGGCGGCAGCCTCGTTTCCGTGAATGACCTCTTCGCCCTTCTTCTTCAGGGTTTCCTTCAGGATACGGACAAAGGGGTCAACAGGCAGGTCAAGCACCCCAAGGACCGCGCCCACGGCCACGGCGTTGGCCATGATCTTATCGCCCCCGTTTTCTACGGCCAGTTTCTCAAGGGGGACGTGAAGAAACTCGTCTCCTTCGAAGGTTTTACCCACGGTATCTGCGTCATAAATGATCAGGCCGCCTTTGTTCAGGAACGGCCGGTGGTTCTCGATCGTGGCGCGGTCCATGGCCAGGATGATGTCCAGCCGATCGCGCGATGCTGTCACCGTATCATGGGACACCCGGACCTGGTAGTAGTTGTGACCGCCCCGGATGCGGGACATGTAGTCCTGGTGCGTGAAGACGTGATAGCCCTCGCGGGCAAAAACCCTGGCCAGGGAGCCCCCCACCGTCTGAATCCCCTGGCCGGCTTCTCCACCGATGCGGATGCTATAGTCCATTCCGTTCAATCACCCGGTTTCTGAACACTGCTGTCAGTATCTGCCCGACCCGGCCGTTCGTCAAGAAAGGGCCTGTCCGGAGCGGGACCGGGGCCCCGCTCCAACGAGGTTTTAGCCAGGCGTGGAGGTTTCGTAGATCCGGCCCTCGGGGTCGGTGGAAATGAACTCGACGCCAACGAGATGGGGAAGCCCGGCGATCTTCCAGGCCCTCATGGGATCCACGAAGTTGTCCTGGATACACCCACGGGCCTGATGGATGTCGCGACAGACCTGGCGCAGAATCGGAAAGGCATGATACTCGTAATAATATCCCCTCAGGAATCGGATGATGGACATCATCTCTTCCGTCAGTTCGACCCCTTCCTCGGCCGCGATCAGGCAAGCGACCTCTTCGTTCCATTCTGCCGAATCGGTCAGGAACCCCTCATCGTCGAGCGTGGCCTTGATGTCTGAACAGGAAACGGTTTTCATGGGGCACCTCCCATCAGGGCTCCGGGCGTTTTCGCAGCCCGGAGGTTGGTTTGTGACGTGTGGGACTTAAGGGTCATCCCCTGGAAACCGCCGGACAATGAACCGACGGTCCTCAGACGTGCATGACTTCAGCGCCTTGTTTCTCCCGGCGTTCGATATCGGTCAGACAAGCACGAATCACGGTCGAGAGGCTGGACACGATGTCTGCATCCTGTATGTCATGCACGCAGGAAACCACCTCGCCGCCTGCGGCCTTTACCTGCTGAAGCTTTCGCTCCTCGTTGATCAGCATTCTCGAGGCCGAATTGCCATCGGCGAAAAGGGTCACCTTGATGTTCTGGCCGGCCAGCTTTTCCGTCATCTCACGGGCCAGGGTCGCCGCGTACTTGACCTTTTCCGGGTCGTGAACAATGAGCAGAACCTCCTGCATAATGTCCTCCTTTCCGGGCGGAGGGTCTGTCCGCCCGCCAGGTTTCCGGGCTCTCCAAGAACCGGCTCGCCTCCATTTCCGCGGGGTTGGCAAGCCGAGAGCCTTGCCCATACCCCATTCGTAGCACCGGGCGGGAGTGGTGTCAAACCCTTCTCCCGCAGAGCCCTATCTCGTTGAACTATAGGCGATATTCTGTGAAGATCCAGTGAAGGACTTGCTTCACAACTCCATGCATCAGGGCCGAGCCCCTCGATATGGCGCCAGGGTCATGGTTACGGGTCCCGTCCGGAGCACCCCTGGCCGCGGGCAGGGTTTACACGGAGGCGTTTGTCTGATAGAGGATAGGTATGAGGATGAGGCCAGAAAAGGTTCATGGCGTCAGAAAGGAGAACGGATATGGCTAGACCTGTGTATGACAATGAGAAACTCTGCCTCAAGATTAAGGAGATCTTCCCGGACCTTGGCGAGTGCGGCATCGATGTGAAGGTGGATTTCGACGAAGCGGCGAATGCCTACGCGGTGAGGATGAAGGGAAGAGACGGTCAGGACATCAAGACGTTCCTCGACGCAGATGACGCCGCGCTGTGTATGGCGGGTGATCGATGCGTGAAGTTGAGCGTCCAGGTCGGCCAGGTGAAAGGGAAGTAATTCTCGGGAAGGGCCGCGGGACAGGCCATGGGACGGGGGGGAGCCGTTCTGTGTGAGTGAAGCCGAAGCCCTGATTCGAACCAACCCTGCAAACAGGGGTATGGGGGTCTCCTTTGGACTCTTTTTAAGTATTGAAAGAACTGTGGTATATATATGCGAGTTCACATAGATCGTTAGTCATCGTTGACGTCACTTACCGGACCAGAAATTAAAAGAATGCCTCCTTTTGGACGATGGAGAGATATGAGCGGCCGGGTTCAGCCGCGTGCGCTTCTGCCCTTGCCATGACAGGGTCAGAAGTACCACAATAAGAACGAACAGTAGCAGAGATAATTCAAAAAAATCCGGGATACCATGACCATCACACGCCAGGCAGACTATGCGGTTAGACTCGTGCTTTGTCTTTCCCGCACGGACGGAAGGAAGGTTATGACCGTGGATGAGGTTTCCAAGGAATGCTTCATCCCGAAGAGCTTTACCGCGAAAATCTTCCAGAGACTCTCCCATGCCGGCATCACCTCTTCCCGGAGAGGCGTGCGCGGAGGTTTCGTGCTGGCCCGTAACCCGAGGGACATTTCGCTGCTCCAGGTGGTCGAGGCCATAGACGGACCCCTGGAAGTGAACCGCTGCGTCATCGATAACACAAATTGTGACCTGAACGCGACGTGCGTGATTCATCCGGTCTGGGTAGACATCCACCGCGATATCGTTCACAAGCTCAAATCCGTCACTTTCGAATACCTGCGGAACCAGCCCATCCCGAACAGCATTTCCTAAACCGGGACCGAGTTCGGTTCCGTTTTACGGCAGACCGCCGCTTTTCCCCGAGCAGCAAGGCCTCGCAGGTTCGTTCTGTCCTTTTGTCCAAGCCCGAATAACGTGCGATAATTCACACGCAGGCCTTGAATCTTCGGGTGACCGGGATTCGCTGTCGAGACAGGGCCGGGCTCTCTTGTCATGACCGAACGCAACGCCTACCAGAAGGAGCGGCTCCGCATGGTGGAGACCCAGCTCCGGGCCCGGGGCCTGAGAGACGACCGGGTTCTGGAGGCCATGGCGCGCGTCCCGCGACATCTGTTCATCCCGATCATGGAACGGCCTTACGCCTACGAGGATCGGGCCCTGCCCATCGGCGAGGGGCAGACCATTTCGCAGCCCTTCATGGTGGCCATCATGACCGAACTCCTGGACCTGGGGCCGGCCGACAAGGTTCTTGAAATCGGCACCGGTTCGGGATACCAGGCCGCAGTCCTGTCTCTTCTTTCCCGCGAAGTGCATACGGTGGAGCGGGTTCCTGAGCTGTACGAGCGAACCACAACCGTCCTGAGAGACGCAGGCTACGAAAACGTGGTGACGTATCTCTCGGACGGCACCCTCGGGCTTCCTGAAGAGGCTCCCTTTGATGCCATTCTGATCACCGCCGCGGCCCCGGACATCCCGGTTCCCATCCTCGAACAGCTGGACGATGGCGGCCGGCTGGTGGCGCCCGTGGGCTCGCGGTACGGCCAGACGCTCATCCGCATCCACAGGAAAGGGGACCTCTACGACAAGAGCTATTCGACCCCTTGCGTGTTCGTCCCCCTGATCGGACGCCACGGCTTTTCTCCGGACTCGGCATAATATCCCGACCATAGAATGGCCGGTCGAGCAGGTTCGGCACAGCCCCCGAACCTGCCGAATCCATAATGAAACCCTCAGAACGCCAGTTTGGAAACGTCCTTCTGCCGCTTTCCACGGAGAGCTTCACGTACGAGATTGCGACCCCCATGCAGCCGCCGAGGATCGGCGATTGGGTCCAGGTCCCGCTGAGGAAGAGCGTGGCCACAGGCGTTTACACGGGCAAGGCCAAGGAGGTGAGCCCGGAGATCCAGTCCCTGGCCCGTCCCGTGGAGGCCTGCCAGAGTGCGGACGAGCTTCCGTTTCTGCCCGAATCACTGCTCAGGCTCATCGACTGGACCGCATCCTATTACATCTGCCCGGAGGGGGCGGTGCTCAAGTACGCCATTCCTTCCGGGGTATGGAAGGGGCTCTTCAAGGTTCCCCGAAGGTCCCGGCTCACGGAGACCGGACCTTTACCTTCGGACAAACCGGAAGGGCGCTTCCAGCTTTCAGCTGAGCAGGAAAGGGCGCTTCAGAGAATCTCCTCGGAAACCGGAGGGGTCTTTCTCCTCAAGGGCGTGACCGGGAGCGGGAAGACTGAGGTCTATCTCCGTGCCGTGGAAAGCCTGCCCGAGGGTCTTGGAACCATTGTGCTCGTTCCGGAGATCGTGCTCACGACCCAGATGGTCCGGAGGTTCCAGGAGCGTTTCGGCGAGAAGGTCGTGATCTATCATTCCGGACTCTCGGAGGGGCAGCGAACCCGGGCCTGGAACGAGGTTCGGCAAGGGAGGGCCCGTGTGGCCATTGGGGTGCGATCGGCGATCTTTCTTCCTTTCGAGAAGCTGGGGATGGTCATCGTGGATGAAGAGCATTCCGCCACCTACAAACAGGCGGAGGGACTCCGTTATAACGCCCGGGACCTTTCGGTGGTCAGGGGAAAGCTCCAGGGTGCGACCATAATTCTCGGATCGGCCACGCCGTCCCTTGAAAGCTACGAGAATGCGCGTTCGGGGAAATATCAGGAGCTGGTGCTCAGCCAGCGGGTGAAGGAAAAGCCCATGCCGCTGGTCAAGGTCGTGGATATGAAGGCGGCCGCCAAGGCCTCGCCATCGGTTTCAGAGGAGCTCCGGGAGGCGGTCTCCGAAACTCTCACCGCCGACGGCCAGGTGCTTCTCTTGATCACCCGGAGGGGCTTCGCCCACGTGGTCATGTGCGGGGACTGCGGGCAGGTGGCCAAGTGCCCCCTGTGCAGCGTGTCCCTCACCCACCACAAGAAGGTGCAGAGGTTGCGGTGTCATCACTGTGGTTCCGAGCTTATGGTTCCGGTTTCATGCTCCCACTGCGGGGGCACGCGGCTGCTGTTTCAGGGTGAGGGGACCGAAAGGGCCGAGGAAGAGGTCCGGGAACTGTTTCCGGGACTGGCGCCACTCCGGATGGACTACGACACGACGCGGCGTCGAAACAGCTTTGCCGAAATGATCGCCTCCATGGAAACCGGAGAGACCTCCATGCTGGTGGGAACCCAGATGGTCGCCAAGGGCCACGATTTTCCGGGGGTGCACCTGGCGGCCGTGGTCTCCGGAGACGTGCTTCTGGGGCTGCCGGATTTCCGGGCGGCGGAAAGGGCGTTCCAGCTCTTCTCGCAACTCTCGGGAAGGGCAGGCCGGGGGGAGGTGCCCGGTCGGGTGCTGATTCAAACCCACGACCCCGAACATTTTATCTTTGAATATGTGGCCCGCCACGATTACGATGGCTTTGCCTCAAGAGAACTCGACCTTCGCCGCTCCCTCGGCTATCCCCCTTACAGCCGCATCATCCGGTTCGTGGTCAAAGGAAAGGTTCTGAAGAATTTCGAGAAAACCCTGGAGACCGTCGACCGGGTCTGCCGGAATTTCCGGCCCCCGGGGGTGGAACTCCTCGGGCCCGCCCCGTGCCCCCTGTCCCGGTTGAGGGGCTATCACCGCTGGCATCTGCTCCTTCGGGGCAAGAGTTCCTCCCGGGTTCATGCCGCCGCCCGGGGGCTCGCGGAAAAACTCCGGGCGCTGCCAGCCCTTGCCCTCGACATCGACGTGGACCCGGTCCACATGTTGTAGCCTTCTCTTGCTTGTCCCGCCCAGAGGCCAAATGGTATAGTGGTCACCATTCGGCCAGGACGTTCAGACGTTCCAGAAACCATGAGGCATATGAAGGACTTCAACTTTTCCTGTCGAGCACACAGGGGCAGGCTTTTTATACTTATGGCCTGGTGTCTGGTCTTGTGGGGCCTGTTCGGCCTGGGGCCGAACGGTCTCGTGGATTCTTCCTGGGCCGGGAGTTGTGTTGAGTCTGGCTGCCATTCCAAGATCATGAGTGCGAAGTATGTTCATGGTCCCGTGGCCGTGGAAAGCAGCGGAATGCAGGGCTGCCAGCTCTGTCACGTGCCTGCAGGAGAGGCCTGCACGAAGACCAAGGGGGGAACGTTTACCTTCCAGCATTCCAAGGACATCCTCTGCTCCACCTGTCACAGTGCCGGCACGGGCAGCCAGCATACCGGGGCCGAAGGCAAGTGCGTCTCCTGCCACAATCCCCACAGTTCGGACGTGAGTGACCGCTTCCTGAAGTAGAGCTCCCACCCCCCGCGTTTCCGGAAGGATGGACCCGATGGAAAAACCTGTCTTCACGGAAGGCCAGAAGATCCTCTTTATAGGAGACAGCATCACAGACTGCGGCCGGAACTCCTTTCCGTCGGCACCTTACGGCGACGGCTATGTCTCCATGGTAAGGAACTACCTGACCGCGGTTTATCCCGGGCTCTACCTCGAATTCGTGAACCGCGGCGTAGGAGGCGATACCATTCGGGACCTGGCCTACCGGTGGGACCGGGATGTCCTGGAGGAAGAACCGGATTGGCTTTCAGTGAAGGTCGGGATCAACGATGTCTGGGCCTTCATCACCTCCATGACGTCCTACGGGGTGGGCGTGGAGGAATACGAAGAGACGTATCGACGGCTTCTGGCCGAGACGCGGGAAAAGATCGAATTGTCCGGCCTTATTCTTATGGACCCCTACGTGATCGAAGCGGACCCCGAAGACCCCTTTCGGAAAACCATGAAACCTTACCTGGAGGTCGTGGGACGTCTGGCCCGGGAATTTGGAGCGATCCACGTGGAATCCCAAAAGGCCTTTGACCAGGTTCTCGAGCACCGGCCCGCCCCCTTCTGGGCGGATGACCGGGTTCACCCGGACGGGCCGGGGCATGCGGTGCTGGCCCTGGCCTTCCTGAGGGCCACCGGAGCTTTAGGATAGGCCCTTGGGCCGCCGCGTCAGGTCCCCTTCATCTGCTCGAGGTATTTCTCCCTGAGCTTCATAAAGTAGGGGGTATACCGGCCGTCCTGAAAGTCCGGGAAGGCCCGCTTGCCGGCCTGCCAGGTGCCGGATGAAAAGGTGAGCGTCACATCGGCGTAACAGCCCTGCCCCAGGTAGACCTTTCTCCCGCTGTACTTGTCCGAGAGCAGAACCACCTTGAAGGCATCCACGTAGCCCGGATCGATGTTCACCGTTCTCTTTCCATTCACGGAGAGTTCGGCCTCGAACAGTCGGGCTGTTGTTTTGACCTGAACCAGGGCATCCGCCGGCACGAGTCCCGGGATCTCACAGAAGAGCCGCGAAAGGTCGGATCCCATCTCGGAAAGGTAGTAGGCCGTGAATTCAAAGTTCATGACGCGGCTTACGAGGCCCAGGGGCCCGAAACGCCGGGAAAGCTCCTGTAATACGTCGCCCGGTTTCCATCGCTCGGAAAAGATGAGGCCCAGGAACCCAAGCACCGGAACGATATTCTTCGCGCCCTCCCTCTGCATAACGACCTATGGTATCCGTAGAGCACGGAAGGGGCAATCCTGAGCCCGGGCTCAGGTATACTGAATGACCACAGGAGCCCTGTTACATGCTTAGGGAACTCAGGATCAATGACTTTGCCCTGATCGGCGATCTCGCCCTTGAGTTCGGGCCGGGCCTGAACGTCGTTTCCGGGGAAACCGGGGCCGGTAAGTCGGTTCTCGTGGAGGCGCTGGGCCTTCTCCTGGGCGATCGGGCGGCCAACGAAATGATCCGGGAAGGGTGCGAATACGCCCAGGTTCAGGGCGTGCTCGAGAATATTCCCGGAGACCTGGTCGAGGCCGCGGGCGCGGAACCGGATTCCGAACTCGTCATCCGACGCCGGATTTCAGCCTCATCTGCCAACCGCATCTATTTCAACGGAGACCTGATCAATGTGAAAACCCTCAAGGATTTCGGGATGAGGGTGGCGGATATTCACGGCCAGTTCGAACACCAGTCTCTCCTGGACGAGGGGACCCAGCTGGAACTGCTTGACACAGCCGGGGGCCTGGGTTCTCTCTTGACAGAGTGCGAAGCCGCCTTCTCTCAATTGAGAGAGGCCCGGAGAGAACTCGAGCGTCTTGAGGGTCTGGACCGTAGCCGGACTGAGAGGGAGGAGTTTCTCAGGTTCCAGATCCGTGAAATCGAAGAGGCCGAGTTGCAGCCGGGCGAGGAGGAACAGCTGGAAACCGACCGGGTTCGTGTGGCCAACACCGAAAAGCTGGCCACCATGGCCCGGGAGGCCTATGGCCTCCTTCGAGAGGATGAGCGTGGAGTCCTGGACCAGGTGAACGGGGTCATTCATAACCTGGAGATCATGGAGGCTTCGGACCCCGGGGTTTCCGGACAACTGGACTCGGTACGCGGGCTTCTGCCGCCTCTGGAAGAAGTCACCACATTCCTTTCCCGTTACCTTGAGGCCCTCGAGGAAGAACCCCGGAGCATCGACGAGATCCTTTCTCGGCTGGAGCGGATTTCCCGCCTTAGAAAGAAGTACGGGGCAACGGTTGAAGAGGTGCTCGCCCACCTCCAGAAGTGCCGGATCGAACTGACGGAACTCGAGGACCTGGAGCATGACCTTTCCCGGGCCGGGGAACGGGTGTCTGAGAGCAGGGTCGCCTACAAGGAAATCTGCGAAAAGCTTCGCGTGGCGAGGAGGGCCGTCGCGGCAAGACTCGCCAGGGATGTGACCTCAGAGCTTCACCAACTGGACATGAAGGATGCCCGATTCGAGATCCTTCTGGAGGAGGCCCCTGAAGGACCGTCAGGTCATGACGGCGTCCATTTCCTGTTTTCCGCCAATCAGGGGCAAACCGTGCGGCCTCTGAACCGGGTGGCTTCCGGCGGCGAGATGTCCCGCGTGATGCTGGGGATCAAGACGGTTATGGGAAGCGGAACGCCGGTTCTGGTTTTCGACGAAATTGACGCAGGTATCGGAGGGGCCACGGCAGGCGCCCTGGGCCAGCGGCTCTCCCGGATCGGCCGGGTTCACCAGGTGATCTGCGTGACCCATCTGGCCCAGATCGCGTGTTATGCGGATCGCCATGTTGCGATTGAAAAGAAGAAATCGGCAGGCACGGTGGCCATTACCGCCCGGGTCCTGGAGGAGGAGGACCGGGTTCACGAGATGGCGCGGATGCTCAGTGGAACCCACACCGAGGCCTCCCTTCGCCACGCCCGTGAGCTGCTGGCTTCGGCCACTGCTGATAAAATAGCCCAAGGAGCCGGCCGGCGGAGAAGGAGAGCGTCATGATCAGAGAAAAGATCCTGGACTATATCGGGGGAACTCCCATCGTCCCCTTGAGGAAGGTGGTCGGCCAGGAGAGCGCGGAGGTCCTGGCCAAGCTCGAAGGATTCAACCCGGGGGGATCGGTCAAGGACCGGATTGCACTGGCCATGATCGAATCGGCCGAAACGGCCGGACGTCTTAAGCCCGGCGGGACCATTGTGGAGCCCACGAGCGGCAATACCGGGATCGGGCTGGCCATGGTCGCTCGGGTCAAGGGATACCGGATGATTCTCACCATGCCGGATACCATGACCATGGAACGGCGTCAGCTCCTGGAGGCTTTTGGGGCGGAGCTGGTGCTGACCGAGGGCGCCAAGGGGATGAGCGGGGCGGTTCAGCGGGCCTCAGAACTTATGGGCGAGAACCCGGACTGGTACATGCCGCAGCAGTTCAAGAATCCGGCGAATCCCGAGGTTCACAGGCGGACCACGGCCCGGGAGATTCTCGGCGCTGTGACCGGGCCCATTCATGCCTTTGTGGCCGGGGTGGGTACCGGGGGCACGATCACGGGCGTGGGCGAAGTGCTCCGGGAAAAGTATCCCAGGATCAAGATTGTGGCGGTGGAGCCGGCCGGGTCGCCGGTGCTCCAGACCGGAAAGGCCGGACCTCACAAGATTGCAGGGATCGGGGCAGGGTTCGTGCCCGAGGTCCTGAATACCGAGGTCTATGACGAGGTTATGGCGGTGGAAGATAACGCGGCTGCGGAAATGACCCGCTGTCTTGCCCTGGAAGAGGGATTGCTCCTTGGAATCTCCTCGGGCGCCGCTGCCTGGGCGGCCCTGGAGACCGCGAAGAAGCTTGGCCGGGGAAAGAGGGTGGTCGTAATCTTCCCCGACCGTGGAGACCGGTATCTGAGCACCGGCCTGTTCAAACGCCCTTGAGCCTTTACCTTTCGTCGAACCGGCAGGAAGAGCTTTTTCCCCGGCATCTAGAACCGGGAGCGCCGGCCCGACTTCCCATGAACACCGACGGTCGTGCAGGGTGATAGGGACGTGAATTCTCGCAGCGGGGAACAAAGCCATTTCTTTGCCTACCTTTCACGGATGAAACTCATCCGGCGATGGAGTCTGATGCGGAATACCCACCCCGAGAGCATCCAGGAACACAGTCACCGGGTGGCCATGATCGCCCATGGCCTGGCCGTGATCCGAAAGCAGGTCTTCGGAGGAGATGCGGCGCCTGACCGGACGGCCCTTTTGGCCCTGTATCACGACGCGGGCGAAGTGATCACCGGGGACCTTCCGACACCCATCAAGCACTTTAACCCGGCCATTAAGCAGGCGTACAAGGGTATCGAGAAAGTTGCCGCCGAACGGCTCCTGCACATGCTCCCGGAACCGCTTCGGGAAGAATTCATGCCCGTATTCTTTCCGGACGCGTCGGACCAGGAACACATGGAACTGGTCCGGGCCGCGGACAAGATCTGCGCGTATCTGAAATGCCTTGAGGAGTTGAGTGCCGGAAACACGGAGTTCTCGAAGGCCGAGAGGGCCACCCGACTGGCCCTGGAAGAAATGGAACTCCCCGAGGTTCGCTATTTTCTGGACACCTTTGTGCCCAGCTTCAAGCTCACTCTGGACGAGCTGGATTGACAGGCTCGGCTGATCGGTATGCGCATAGACAGACTTCCTTTTGTCTCCGCTGAACCTGAGGACCTCCTGGTCTACGGTTACGATGCGTCGAAACTGGAGGGCCGGCCCACCGCCCTGGCCTTTCCCGGCAGTACCCAGGACCTGGTCGAGCTGGTGCGCCTGGCTTACGAGGAGGGGCTTTCCCTGGTGCCGAGGGGTGCCGGGACCGGGATGGTGGGAGGGGCTGTGCCCGGAGAACAGCCCTCGGTGATCGTTTCACTGGAACGGATGAACCGTATCATGGAGATCGATACGGACAACCTGGTCGCCGTGGTGGAGGCCGGCGTGGTCAACGGCAGGTTTCAGCGTGCCCTCAAGGATAAGGGGTTGTTCTATCCGCCGGACCCGGCCAGCCTGAACTTCTGCACCATCGGCGGCAATGTGGCCACCGGTGCCGGAGGGCCGAGGGCCATCAAGTACGGGGTGACCCGGGACTATGTGCTCGGGCTTGAGCTGGTGCTGCCGGACGGCTCTCTGACCACGACAGGGGTGAGAACAGCCAAAGGCGTGGTCGGGTACGACCTGACGCGTCTTCTGGTGGGTTCCGAAGGAACCCTCGCCTTTGTCACCCGGGTTCTGCTGAAGATCCTGCCTGAACCGGAACAGGTCATGACCCTGACCTCCCACTTCCCGGACGCCAGGACCGCCGCCGAGGCGGTGAGTTCCGTGATTCACTCCGGGGTCCTGCCCCGAACCCTGGAACTCATGGACCAGCACAGCCTCTCGGCCGTGGAGAAATTCCGGCCCAGCGGCCTGCCGGTTACGGGAGCACTGCTGCTGGTGGAACTGGACGGTCCGGGTTACGTGGTCGGCCCTGACCTGGAGAAGGTGAAAGAGGTCTGTGCCGAACTCGGGGGGACCGTCACGGTGGCCCGCACATCGGCGGCGGCAGAAAAACTCTGGGAAGCCCGGCGGTCGATTTCGCCGGCCCTTTACAGCCTTCGTCCGACCAAGATCAACGAGGACATCGTGGTGCCCCGAAGCCGGATTCCCGAGATGCTCGATCGGCTCGATGCCCTTTCCCGGGAATCAGGGATTCTGATTGCGAGTTTCGGGCACGCCGGAGACGGGAACATCCATGTGAACATCATGACCGACCGCACGAACACGGAGGAGTACAGCCGGGCCAGGGCCCTCGTGGAAAAGGTCTTCGTCCATACCCTTGACCTCGGGGGGACCCTCTCAGGCGAACACGGGGTGGGGCTCACGAAGAAGCCCTATCTGTCCATGGAACTGGACCCGGTTTCGATCTCCCTCATGAAACACATCAAGAAGGTCTTCGACCCGGCCGGGATCATGAATCCGGGCAAGGTCTTTCCCGACTAATCCCGGCAGGAGGTGGGAGGGGCGGGGGCCTCGGGCAGGTCGCGGCCCACGAGGTCCTCGAGCGTCATGTCCTTGAGGGCCCTTTCGAGGGAGCAGTCCAGTTTCCGGAGCAGTTCAGGCACCATGCTTCCTTCGTAGCCGCGGTTCTCCTCGAGAAAGGTCTCAAGGTTGCCGTGCGAAACCCGGACGGCATCGAGAATGCTCTTGAGCGGAATCCGGGCGGGGGGGGCTGCAGGAAGCACCTGAACGGGGTCCTTTTCGAATTCGTGAACCAGGCCCGCCTTGATCAACCGGTCGACAATGGCCCGGACCTCCCACTCGGGAACCTTCAGGATTCTGCTGAGATCCAGGGAAGACAGAGGGTCCAGACCCCGCCTGAAACGGAGTCCGACCTCACGCATGATGGCCAGAACGATGAATTCCCTTTCCAGAGGAGAATCGAAGTCACGCGGCGCGTACTTGATGCAGGCCTCGGGATACTGGTGCAGGAAGGCCACCTCGGCGCCCACAAGGGTGATGGTCCAGGCCACGTAGAGCCAGATCAGGAACAGCACGAGAATGGCAAACCCGGAATAAATAATGTCGTACCGGGAAGACGAAGCCACGAAGGCCGTGAAGATCCACCCGGCCACCAGCCAGAGAATGCCGCCCACCAGTCCTCCCACAAAGGCGGACCGGAAGCGGACCGCGGTATTGGGGATGAACATGTAAAAGAACGTGAAGGCCAGCGAGACGCTGAGATAGGGCATGAGGCGGGTGACCAGCGCCATGACCCGGCCCATCTGTTCGATGGCCAGAAACTCCTGGACCATGTAGGTGCTCTTGAGCGAGGCAAAGATCCCCACCGAAAACACCAGGAGAAACGGCCCTATGACCACCACGCTCAGGTAATCGCTCACCTTGCGCACCATGCTTCTGGGTTTACGGATTCGCCAGATGTGGTTGAAGGCATCCTCCACCTTTTCGATAAGGAAAACAATGGAAAGGAAGAGCGTGAGCACGCCGACGGTCCCAAGCATGCCCACCCGCAGGTTGTCGACAAAACTGAGGATATGGTCCAGAAGTTCCGGGCCCCGGGCCCCGAGCGGTGTGACGAGCGTGGTCAAGAAAGGCTCGAGCTTGTTGTGGATGCCGAAGGACTTGAGAACCGAAAAAACCACGGCGAGCAGAGGTATCAGGGAAAGGAGCGTGGAATAGACCAGGCCCGTGGCCCGAAGAGAAAGTACGCCTTCGCCAAATTCATAGACGGCCGCAAAGAGCAGGCGAAGGTATCGGTATAGGCGCCGTTGCCAGCCTGAAAGAGTGGACAGGTCCTGTTTCCACAGGCCTGCAACAATGAACTCCCTTGTGGATTTGATAATTTCCATGATTGTATAATGGGAACCGGCGCTTGCGAGGTTTGTTCTCCTCGCCTCAGCTGGTCCTGCCTGTCCCGAAATTATACGCTTTCCTTCTCGGTCAGCGGTCATTTTTGTGCAGCGATAGAGGATTTGTCGTCAAGAGGGGGGCGATGAATTGACAACCCGGTTAACATTTCATAACATGCCCGAGTGCCCGGGTGAAGACCCGGCTTGGTCGGGCCGTTGGCCGGCGCCCCCAGATAAGCAGATTGTTTTCACGTTCGAGTCGTATTCCCGAACTCGTGGAGAGTTCGTATCCAAACCAACAGGACCCCGGATTTTCTCAAAACCCTGAGAGCCCTGGGGGAGAGGATAGTCGCGATGAAACGAACCGTTTTGAAGACCTCGGTCAGCAGGCGTGCCCCGGGCCGGGTGATCTGGTTTCTGGCCCTTCTGTTTCTTTTGGGCCCGGTATTACCCTGTGAAACCGAGGCCGCCCAGCAGGATTGCACGGGGTGTCACAAGGAGTTCCAGGGAATGGCCTTTGGCCACAAGGGCATGTCCAAGGGATGTGCCACGTGCCACACGGAGGAACATGCCCTGACCGCCCCGTATGCCTATCCGGGCGGGACGGCTCGCTTCGGGCTCGATGCTCCGGTACCGGCCCTCTGCGTGGACTGCCATAAGGACGAACCCTACAAGGCGCTGGCCCATCCCGGCATCAAGGAGAGTTGTTCAAGCTGTCATAACCCTCACGGGTCCAATTATCCGAAACTTCTTGTGCGGCATGAAGCTGACCTCTGCTATTCCTGCCACCAGGGCAACGATTTCACGCGTACGATTATTCATGTTCCGATTTCCAAGGGTTGTTCCAGGTGTCACGATCCCCACCTGGCCAAATTTCCCGGCATGCTGAAGCAGGAGTCCAATGCCCTCTGTTTCAGCTGCCATGATCAGAAGGGGTTTGCGGGCCAGGTGGGCCACCGCACGCCTGAAAAGACCAACTGCAAGGACTGTCACGCGCCGCATTCCACGGATTTGCCTCACCTGATGAAGGAGGCCTATCCGAAACTCTGTTATGAATGCCACAAGGAGCACGCAGGCAAAACCAAACACGGACCCATCCGGGAAGGCAAATGCGGCACCTGTCACAAGCCCCATGCCTCGGATACGCGAATGATCCTTTCGGCCGACGGCCCCGACCTGTGCTTCTCCTGCCATGCGGATCATACGACCAAGCCCACGGTCCACAAGCCCGTGAAGGATGGCAAATGTTTCTCATGCCACAATGCCCACGAGTCGGGCCAACCCTTCCTTCTGAAGGAGGGTGTGCAGACGCTCTGCTTTACCTGCCATGACCGAAAGATCGTTCAGGCGGATTATGTCCATGGTCCGGCGGCCGCCGGCGCCTGCGCCATCTGTCACCTGTCCCACGAGAGTGACGAGCCCAGCCTCCTGCTCGGGCCGGTCAACAGCATCTGCTTCTCCTGTCACGAGGACAAGGCCGAGGAGATGGACCGGAAGCATCCGCACAAGCCGGCCAAGGAAAGTTGTGCCAATTGTCACAGCCCCCACGCCTCCAACTTCCCGTATACGCTGCTGGCCGAGAAGAACAAGGCGCTCTGCGGTAAGTGTCATGAGAAGAAGCTCGAGAATATCGCCAAGGCCAAGGTCAAGCACGGTGCGCTCAATCAGGAAAAGGAGTGCCTGAGCTGTCATACGCCGCACGCCTCGGACTTCCCCCGTCAGCTGAACAAGCAGCCCATGGAACTCTGCTTCAGCTGTCACAACAAGAAGCTCGAGAAGGACGGCAAGGAGATTATGGATATCAAGTCCTATATCGAAAGCAGCAAGATCCTGCATGGCCCCATCAAGCAGGGGGACTGCAGTTCCTGCCACAATACCCACGGGTCGGACAATTTCCGGATGCTCGTAAAGTACTTCCCCGAGAAGTTCTACGCGCCTTATGACCCCAAGAACTACGGACTCTGTTTCAACTGCCATGCCAATACCCTGGTGGACGAGCAGTACACCACCACCCTGACCGGATTCCGCAACGGCAAGGAGAACCTCCACTATGTTCACGTGCATAAGGAGGAGAAGGGGAGAACCTGCCGGGCCTGTCACGATGCCCACGGGACCAACAATCCCCGGCACATCCGGGACGCGGTGCCCTTTGGAGGATGGCCGCTCCCTGTGGGGTTCACGAAGACGGAAACCGGCGGGCGGTGCGCGCCGGGATGCCATCAGGCCTTTGGCTATGACCGCGAAAGACGCGTGAAGAACAGGAAATGATGACCCGGCCGGTCCGCATCTTCATCGTTCTTTTTTGTGCCTCGGTGCTCTGGGCGGTTACGGGGCACAACACCGAATCGAGCGCTCTTGGAAAACGCGTCGTATCCAAGGAGGAGCAGGAGATTCGAGGCCTGGCCAGTCGAGACATGGACGGGGCCCTCAAGGCTCTCGAGAGTTATATCGAGAAAGAGCCGACGAATGATGAACTCGTCCGACTTAAGGGGGATCTGCTTCTTAAAGCGGATCGGAAAGAAGAGGCCATGGCGGCTTTCCGAAAGGCCCTCGAGATGAACGAACGGAGTAAGACGGCCCTGATCGGAATAGGCAAAACCCAGATGGCCATGGGCGAACTCGATGCCGCTGAGCAAACGCTGCTGAGTGCCCTGTCTCTGAATCCAAACCCTGCCTATGCGCATTATGAACTGGGGCGGCTTTATGAATTGAAGAAGGATTTTGACAAGGCCGTGCAGCATTACCGGGACGGCATTGAAAGCCTTGGTTTCAAGGCCGGGTGCAGCACCAAATAGAGAGGGCCCTGGTTCAGGGAATCCTCCGAATTTATACGCACAGACCAGACGTGACCACCGCAAACGCATGAACCTCTCTTTTCTTAACAGGACGGCCAAAGGGTCCTTGTCAACGGGACTTTACCTGGCTTTTATCATTCTCGTGTCTGGGCTATTCGTCTTCTCGCTGCCCGCCAAAGCCAGCCTGGAGGGTCTGCAGGTCGGAATGAAGGGGCCGGAATTCAAGCTCCAGGGACTGGACGGGAAGGTTCACGGCCATGAAGAGTTCTTCGGGGAAGGGATGACGGTGATCATCTTCTGGTCGACGTGGAGCCTCAAGTCGTCCAAGGCCCTTGAAGAATTTGAGGAGCTCTATAAGGAATACCACGACAAGGGGTTGCGCGTGGTTGCCGTGTCCGTGGAAAAGCAGGAGATCACCGATACGGATCTGGAGGTGATAAAGGGCCGCATGTCGGAACTGGGACTAACCCTTACGGTGATGCTCGACATGAACCTTCAGATGTTTGATGACTATGGAGTCATCGCCATTCCCTCGACCGTGGTCATGGACTCCTCCAGGGTGATCCTGTACGAGCTGTCCGGATTTCCCCTGGTCGGGTCGGAGCTCATGATCGATTATGTGCGGGGGCTTCTTGAGGGAAAAGAACCCTCGGAGGAACATGTGGCGGCCGTAGGTCACAAGCCCACGAAGGCTGCGATCCGGTATCTGAATCTCGGTCGTAAGACCATGCAGAAGCGCACGATGGTCACCATGGCCGAACCCTGGTTCCGAAAAGCCATCGAGGCCGACCCACAATTCGTGGCCCCCTACGTGGAACTGTCCCGCTACTATTCGCTTCAGGGGAATGCCGAAGAGGCCCAGAAGCTTCTGACCGAAGGGATCACCCTGGAGCCGACCAATCCGATGGCCCTTTGTGAACTGGCGCTCCTCAAACTCGACGGCGGCCTCGTCGAAGAGTCGGTCCCGCTCTCCACGCAGGCTGTGGAAAGTGATTTTTATTTCACGCCCGCCCATTACATTCTGGGGGCGGCCCACGCCAGGGCCGGAAGAAAGGACGAGGCCATGAAGCATTTCGAGGAAGCCCTTGCCACCAATCCTTTTCATCCCGGCATCTATGTACGTCGGGCCGAAGCCCACCTGGCCTCCGGCGATTCGGAGTCAGCGGCTGCGGATCTTGAAAAGGCCCTGAATCTGCTCCTCTTCAAATAACCCGACGGAATCCTGATGACGTGTGTCCGGCGGCCTGCGGTAGGCGTTCAAACGGGCTCGTTTTTCCATATCTCTTCCGACCGGTCAAAGAATCCTCTTCACCGTGCCGGAATGCCCTTAAGGACAAGGGTTGGCCCGCCGCGTGTGGTTGCCCGGGGTGGTCGAAGAATAAAGAGAGATCTATTTGAAAAGGCGATATAATGCCCTGAAGCAGGTCAAAGATACGCGATCAGAGCGAAAGCTGCTTTTTCCGTGACACATACGAGGCTCCCGGAGTGGATCAGGCGCGAAACACGCGCGAGCAGGGGAGGGCGTCATACGCTCCGTCTGCTCCGGAAGGGAGTGGTCCATACGGTCTGCGAAGAGGCCCACTGTCCCAACCGGGGAAAATGCTTCTCACAGAACCGGGCCACCTTTCTGATTCTGGGGCCGCGATGTACCCGGGCCTGCGGTTTCTGCGCTGTGGAAGGAGGACCGCCCCTCCCCCCGGACCCTGAGGAACCCGCCAGGGTGGCATTGACGGCGCGGGAACTCGGGCTAAAATATGTGGTTGTAACATCGGTCACCCGCGACGACCTTGCGGACGGAGGGGCTGCCCACTTTGCCCTCACCGTCCAAGAGCTCAAGCGCCGGATCCAGGGATGCCGAGTCGAAGTCCTTGTCCCTGATTTCCGGGGGAAGAGGGAGGGCCTGGAGAGGGTTCTTGAGGCCGGGCCCGATGTCTTCGGGCATAACCTCGAGACCGTGGAAAGGCTGTATCCGGTGGTCAGGCCCGGTGCGCGTTACGAGAGATCCCTGACCGTGCTGGCGTCGGTTCGACAGCTTTCGCCGACGACGCGAACCAAGTCCGGTTTGATGGTCGGGCTGGGGGAAACCATTGAAGAAATGACGCAGGCCTTCCGCGACCTTCGTGAGGCCGGATGTGATCTGCTGACCGTGGGGCAGTATCTGCGGCCATCGGCCAGGAATCTGCCCGTGAGCGAATATGTTCAACCGGACATGTTCAGACAATACAGAAAGAGCGGCGAGAGGATGGGGTTTTCAAGAGTTGAGGCAGCCCCGCTTGTGCGCAGTTCCATGAATGCAGAGGAGATGAGCCATGTATGAATTTGTTCGCGTAAAGCGTCTGCCACCTTATGTATTTGCGGTGGTCAACCAGATCAAGATGGAGGCGCGTCGAAGGGGAGAGGACATCGTGGACCTGGGAATGGGCAATCCCGATTTGCCTACGCCAAAACACATCATCGACAAGATGACCGAGGCGGCCCATAACCCGAAGAACCATCGTTACTCGGCTTCCCGGGGTATCACCCAGCTTCGGTGTGCGATTTCCGAATGGTACAAACGGCGTTATGATGTGGATATAGACCCTGAAACAGAGGCCGTGGCGACCATTGGAGTCAAGGAAGGATACAGTCACCTCATGTTTGGAATGGTGGGGCCCGGGGACACGGTGATGTGTCCCACTCCGGCGTATCCGATTCATCCCTATGCACCGGTTCTTGCGGGGGCCGAGGTTCGAAGCATTCCCACAGGTCGTGACTACGACTTCTTTGCCGAGATGGAAAAGGCTTACAAAAATACCTGGCCGAGACCGAAGGTCCTGACCATCAGCTTTCCTCACAATCCGACGACCGAGGTCATTGATGAATCCTTCTTCAGAAAAGTTGTGGATTTCGCCAAGGAAAACAAGATCATCGTGGTTCACGACTTCGCCTATGCCGACATGCTTTTTGACGGATACAAGGCACCCAGTTTTCTGCAGGTCCCGGGGGCCAAGGATGTGGGGGTTGAATTCTTCTCCATGTCCAAGAGCTACTCCATGGCCGGCTGGCGCGTGGGCTTCTGCTGCGGCAACCCGGAGATCGTAAGCGCCCTGGTCAAGCTCAAGAGTTACCTGGACTACGGGATGTTCCAGCCGCTCCAGATCGCGGCCATCGTAGCCCTGCGGGGCCCTCAGGACTGTGTTCTGGATATCTGCAGGATTCACGAGTCAAGACGGGATGCCCTGATCGACGGATTGAAACAGGCCGGATGGGAAGTGCCCCCACCCAAGGCCACCATGTTCGTGTGGGCCCAGATTCCGGATGAGTTCAGGAAGATGGGCTCGCTGGAGTTCTGCAAGTTTCTCCTCAAGGAGGGAAAGGTGGCGGTCTCGCCGGGCATTGGTTTTGGCGAAGAGGGGGATGGGCACGTACGTTTCGCCCTGGTCGAAAATGAACATCGGACGCGTCAGGCCACACGCGGAATAAAGAAAGCTCTTGGAAAAGGGGCCTGACCGCTGCTCAAGATCGTCTCGGGAAAGGAGACCTCTACATGGAAAAGTCATCCAAGGTCAGGAAGCTCCGTTGTGACGTGTGTGGCACCGAGATCATGGTCTCTTCATCAGGAGACTATAAGTGGCATCCCATCTATTGCTGTGGTCTCGAAGTCCACGGGAAGGAGGGGAAGCCTGCCCCACGGGCTATGAAGAAGACTACTCCGGCGGGAAAGAAGACAGGGGCGACGCCCAAATCCAAGTCCGCGCCAAAACGCGCCGCAACCCGGACGACCTCCCCAAAAAAGACGACGAAGCGTCCGGTGGCGAAGAAGCCTCTCCCGCGAAAGGCTGCCCCGGTTTCCAGGGCCAAGAAGAAGTAGCACGGTTTCCTTCAAGGTCCTATCGATGAACCCGGGTCGCGTCCCTTCTCCGATTGAGCTGGACCTGCCGGGCCGGTTCTCTGAAAGAGAAAAGGTTCTGCTGGGTCCCTATGCAACACCCAGTTCGGCCTCGGTACGCCGAAGGCCGCTCACGGCGGAAGCGACGGATTTCCGAACAGCGTTTTCCATCGATGCGGATCGTATCCTGCATTCCCAGGCATTCACCCGATATATCGACAAGACACAGGTCTTCTCCCTGGTTGAAAACGACAACATCACCCGTCGGGTCATCCACATTCAACTCCTGTCCAAGATTGCCAGAACCATTGGGCGTGTCTTGAGGCTGAACGAAGATTTGATCGAGGCCATAGCGCTGGGGCACGACATTGGCCATTGTCCCTTTGGTCATCCGGGCGAGAGGATTCTCTCACAGATGTGCACAGAGCACCGGATAGGGTCGTTCCAGCACAACCTTCAAAGCCTACATACGCTGGACCGTATCGAAAGGGGCGGGGGGGGCTTGAACCTGTCGCTCCAGGTGCTGGACGGCATTGTCTGCCATGACGGGGAAACCCACATCGAGGGGCTGCGTCCGGAACCGAGCCGCAGTTTCGCCGACCTGGCCCATATGGTCGAACGGAGAAAGTTCGGAGAGCCTGTTCCCATGAACCCGATGACCATGGAGGGGTGTGTCGTCAAGCTCTGCGACACCATCAGCTACATTGGTCGCGATCTCGAGGACGCCATAAAACTCAAGCTGGTGAGCCGTTCAGACATCCCCGCGGATATCGTCCGTATCCTTGGGGATACCAATGGAAGGATTGTCTACAGCCTGGTCGAAAGCCTTATTGTGAACAGCCTGGACCAGGACACCCTGAAATATGACCCCAAGGTTGGGAACGCGCTCCGGGAGTTAAAGGCCTTCAACTATCGCACGATTTACCGTCATCCGCGTGTCCGGCGTGAGGAAGACAAGCTCGAACATACCTTCCGGCTTCTTTTTCACAGACTTCTGGAAGACCTCTCGGCAGGGAGGGAGGAATCCCCCGTTTTCGAATTTCTGAAGGACATGAACCGCACCTATCAGGACGAGATGGCCGCTCCCGAGAAGGTGAGAGATTATATTGCGGGTATGACCGACGACTATTTTATCTATACCTTTAACCGGGTCTTTGTCCCGGAAAAACTGCCCCGAAGACTTCGCTGACATCGCGCCTTGCCATTAAAGGCCCCGGCGTGGCCCCTTAGCGGAGCCTTTCCTCCTCCTCCTGACGGGTTTTGCATTCTATGCAATACGTCGTGACCGGCCGGGCCTCGAGTCTCCGGGAGTCAATCTCTTCCCCGCATTCCTCACAAGTGCCATAATCGCCCTTGTCAATGAGGTCTATCGTATCGTCGATCTTCTTGATCAGCTTGGATTCCCTGCTTCTCAGGCGAAGCAGAAAACTCCGGTCCGTTTCCGCCGTTGCCTGATCCCCAAGATCAGGGTAGGTCTCATCATCAGGGAGATCGTTTCTCGTGGCCTCGGCATCGGCAACCAGGCGAGCCTTTTCTTCAAGAAGCCGCCGACGAATCTCCTGGATAAGCGATTCCCGCTCCGTGCTCGGGCGGGTCACCGGTTTGGCGGGCTTTGTCGGTTTGGCCTTCGGTTCCTGGGCCTTGGCCTTCGGGGCTTTGGCCTTCGCCGCAGCCTTTACCTTGGGAACGCTTGATTTAGCCGCAGGGGATTTCTTGGCAGCTGCTTTCTTTGGCGGCGCGCTCGTCTTCTTGGCCTTGGCGGCGGTAACCTTCTTTGGAACCGCCTTTTTCTTGGCTGCAGGCTTTTTCGCGGATGTCTTCTTGGTTGTGGGCATTGGTATTATCGCTCCAGATAAGGTTCGCAAAATTATGGATAAAACAGGGTGGAAATATAGCAGAAAGGGTGCAGGTCCGTCAACGGCCAAATATATTGGAAATACAGGGAATTTTGGGTAGCCTTGGTAGCCCTTGGACACGGGAACCAACATGGCCTGAACAGGTAGCCTGAAGAGGGCCAAGGCCAGACAACCGTTCAAAGGCAGAAGTCGAGAGGAAAATAAAATTTAACATAATATACATTATCAGACGTTACACATCTGACCGTTTCCAGGTCTGGTGAAGACAGCCCAACCATTGCCCCCGGGCGTGCGACCTTCCGCAGGAATATCGAAACGAATGTAATTATCGGATAAACACTTTATGTTCATATTGTTAGTACTACTACCCTCATATATAACATGAAGTTTTGTATTCTCCTGGCTACGATAAAAATCGTTTCTTAATCGGGCTGACAAGCGCCGTAAGCGTTCTGCCCTGTGCTTAACCTTTTTACCCGTTACCTGGTCCGGGAGGTTCGCAGCCACAGTACCGCTTCGCCTGGAGTATGGAAAGACATGAAAATAAGCAAATTTTGAAGACTTGAGGAGTTTTAGGGAAATCTCAAAAATGCTGTCTGATTCGCCTGGAAAACCAGCAATAACATCCGTACCGAGACAGATTCCAGGAACTTCCTGGGCGAGGGTCCGGGTCAGGTCAAGGCACTCCTCTACCTTATAACTCCGGCCCATGCAACTCAGGATTCCGTTGTCTGCCGCCTGGATCGGGATGTGCAGATGCCGGCAGACCCGCTCCTCGTTCCTGAGCAGGCAGATAAGGTCATCATCGACCTCGCGGGGTTCGATGGAACTTATCCTGAGCCGTATTCTTTCTGTACGGTCCAGAATCTCCCTGACCAGCCCGGACAGGGCTCCCTCCCCGGTATCCCGGCCCCAGAAGCCTATGTGTACGCCGGTCAGAACGACCTCCGGAACGCCTTGCTGTTCCAGGGACCGGACACCGGACAGAACGTACTTTTTCAGGATACTGCGGCTTCGGCCTCTAGCCTTCCAGACCGCGCAATAGGTGCACTGGTTATCGCACCCGTCCTGGACCTTGAGAAAGGCCCTTGACCTCCCGTTCAGCACGGAGGGAGAACCCGAGAGTGAGCCTAAATTTAGTTTATTATCATAGAGCGATATGTTGTTATATCTAATGTAATGGTTTATATCAAGTTTTTGAAGATTTGGGACAATGGTGACATTGCCCTCAAGTCGTCTAATATCCTGAGCACCTGACTCTGCGTAACAGCCTGTAACAAGGATACGTGCGCCCGGGTTTTCCCGAACCGCCCTTCGGATCATCTGCCTAGACTGATAGTCGCTCTTGGCCGTGACCGTACAGGTATTGAGAAGGACCAATTCTGCATTTTCCCCTGATTCAGCTTCCACAAGACCCAGTTCGCGAAACGCTGCTGAAAGAACGGCACTCTCGGACTGGTTGACCTTGCACCCGAGGGTTTTTAGCTTAAATTTTAATGGCATGAGACCCTGGGATTTAAGCACGGCCTGCGGTGCTTGAAACGGAACCCGTTCGGGTTCAGGATATAAGATTCCCCTTGAGGGAAAATCTGTAACCCTCTGTAATTTGGACGGATACCAGATTGCCAATCACGTCTTCAGGGGCTTCAAAGTGCACAATCTTGTTTCCTGAGGTCCGGCCACTCAGCCAGCCGGTCTCATTGGGAACGTGGCCTTCCACCAGCACGGACTGCTTCGACCCGACCAGGGCCTGGTTTCGTATCTCTCCGATATCTTCCTGCACGGACAGAACCTCGTCGAGTCTGATGGCTTTCTCCTCTTCAGAAACATGATCGTCGAAACGGACAGCCTGGGTATGGGGTCTCTTCGAGTACTTGAAGGCAAAGATTCCGTCGTAACCCACCTCCCGAACGAGAGCCATGGTTCGGTCGAAATCCGCCTGCGTTTCACCCGGGAACCCCACAATGATGTCCGTCGTGATGGCGATGTCGGGCCGTGCGGCTCTCAGCCAGCCAACCTTTTCCCGATACTGGTTTACGGTATACCGACGATTCATCCGCTCGAGAATCCGGTCCGAGCCGGACTGAAGAGGCAGATGAATGTGGCTGCAGAGCTTCGCCAGTCGCTGGTACGACCCTATAAGCTCAGGCGAGAGGTCCTTGGGGTGGGAGGTCACAAAGCGAATCCGCTTCAATCTTTCAATTTGAGCTACCTTTTCAAGAAGTTCCGGAAAGGCAGCGCCGTCCATGAGCCCCTTTCCGTAGGAGTTCACATTCTGGCCCAAAAGGGTGACTTCGATGCATCCGTTGCTCGCGAGACCGGTGATTTCCGAGATGATGTCGACCACGGGTCTGCTTCGTTCCCTTCCCCGTGTATGCGGAACGATGCAATAGGAGCAGAAATTATCACAGCCGTACATGATGGAAACCCATGCCCTGAAAACTTCCCGTCGCCGGGTGGGGACGGTTTCGAGATGAAAATCGGGGTTTTCGTCCGTGGCCACGGGACGGCCCCGGGCGTTTCGGAGGAGGTCGGGGAGACGGGGGATATTCTGGGGTCCGAAGACCAGATCCACCTGGGGAAATCGTGACCGTATTCTCCGGCCCTGTTGCTGGGCAATACAACCGGCTACCGCCACCTGAAGATCGGGTTTCTCCGCCTTGGTCCGGCAGATCTTTCCGAGCTCGCTGAAGAACTTCTGGTCGGCCTTTTCCCTTATGCTGCACGTATTGATGACAACCAGGTCCGCCCCATCCTGTTCGGCCGCAGCGCGATACCCCTGCCCTTCCAGGATCCCGGCAATCTTTTCAGAGTCGTGGACGTTCATCTGACATCCGAGGGTCTTGATATAGAAGGTCTTTTCCATGTTCGTCGGTTCAGTTTCCTGCCCTAGCACACTCTGTCCAGCCCAGAAGCGGCCGGATATTTTAGGTTACAGAAGCCATTCACTTCAATTTTCATCCTCCGGTCAAGCAAAGGGCCCCGGACGTTGAGTCCGGGGCCCTGCGGAACATCAGTCTCTCTACTAAAGAGGATTAGATATCGTAGTACATGAAGAACTCATGGGGATGCGGCCGCTGCCTCAGGGCGTTCACCTCGTTGTTCCTTTTGTAATTGATCCAGGCCATGAGGGCATCCTCAGTAAAGACGTCCCCTTTCTTTAGAAACTCGTGGTCTGTTTCAAGGGCATCCAGAGCATCCTCCAAGCTCGCGGGAACCGCTGGAACCCCGGCAAGTTCTTCGGGGTCAAGATCGTAAATATCCTTATCGAGTGGCTCGCCGGGATGAATCTTGTTCTCGATTCCATCGAGTCCGGCCATCAGCATGGCGGAGAAGGCGATATAGGGGTTACATGAAGGATCCGGAAACCGTACTTCCACACGTTTGGCCTTAGGGCTTGCCGAATACATCGGAATACGGATGGCCGCCGAACGGTTCCGGCCGGAATAGGCCAGATTTACGGGCGCTTCGAACCCCGGGACAAGACGCTTGTATGAATTCGTCGTCGGATTGGTCAGCGCCGTGAGTGCGGCAGCGTGCTTGATAATCCCTCCGATGTAATAAAGGGCCATTTCGCTCAGCCCAGCATACTCATTGCCTGCAAAAAGCGGCTTGCCGCCCTTCCAAAGGCTCTGATGAGTATGCATCCCTGAGCCGTTATCCGAAAAGAGTGGCTTAGGCATAAAGGTTACCGTTTTTCCGTGTCGACGGGCCACGTTCTTGATCACGTATTTGAAGATCATCAGCTTGTCCGCCATTTCAACGAGCGGCGCGAACCTCATATCGATTTCCGCCTGTCCGGCTGTGGCCACCTCGTGATGCTCCCGTTCCACGTAGATGCCGATCTTCTTCATCTCATCACACATTTCAGACCGGATGTCCACCATGCTGTCCGTGGGCGGAACCGGGAAGTAGCCTTCCTTGTGCCGGGGTTTGTAACCGAGGTTCGGACCCTCCTCACGGCCCGTATTCCAGGTTCCTTCAACAGAATCAATGAAATAGAATCCACTGTTGGCATTCTGCCCATACCGAATATCGTCAAAGATAAAAAACTCCGCCTCAGGTCCGAAATAGGCCGTATCCGCCACGTTCAGACTTTGCATGTAGCTCGCCGCTTTCTGTGCGATATTTCTGGGATCCCTTTCGTAAGGCTCCTTGGTGATGGGATCCACGATGTTGCAAGAAATGCTCAACGTGGGGTACTTCGGGAACGGGTCCAGGAAAGCGGTCGCCGGGTCTGGAACCACAAGCATATCGCTCGTATTGATGGATTTCCAGCCGCGAATGCTCGAACCGTCAAACCCCAGCCCTTCCTCGAAGACCTCTTCTTGAAGTTCTTCCACCGGAACGGCAAAATGCTGCCAGATACCGGGGAAATCAATGAATTTGAGATCCACAAACTGAACCTTGTTCTTGCTGGCCAAAGCCAGAACGTCTTTGGGTGTCATAAAACGGCCTCCTTCGCTACTTGGTGTAGGTTGTTAATGGGCGGCTCCCGGCCGCATCACTGAATCATTGGGGTTGCACCCTGTCCCAAAGCGGGCTGAGGGCTTCGTTCTAGAGGGCCGACTCCCCTCTTTCTCCCGTCCGTATGCGTATGGTCTCCTCCACGGGCAGAACAAAAATCTTGCCGTCGCCAATCTTGCCGGTCTTGGCCGCGCCTTCAATGGCCTCGATGGCGCTGTTCAGCATGTCGTCCTTGACCACGATCTCGATCTTCAACTTGGGGATAAAGTCCACCACGTATTCCGCCCCTCGATAAAGCTCCGTGTGGCCCTTCTGCCGACCAAAACCCTTGATTTCCGTAACACTCATGCCGTGGATTCCGAGCTTGGTTACGGCTTCCTTAACATCATCGAGCTTGAATGGTTTGATGATGGCCTCAATCTTCTTCATATTTCTCTTGCCTCCGTCCTGAAATTCCCGCCGCCTGTTCACAGATTCAGGCCAGCGAATCCAGAGTTCATGGTGCTGCGGCATGAGCACGGACCGTGCCAAATAAGGACAGGGAACTACTCCATTAAAAAAACCTTTAATATCAATCCATTACAAAACTGCCGCCGAGGCAGCCTCCCATGTAGCTAGGTTCCCGTGCCCATTTTTATAGCATCACTCTGATTAATGTTTAGGCATTCCTCCCTTTATTGACATGCCGAAATCGATCTGATATGGTCACGTCTCTTATGGCCGAAGTCGCGCTGGAAAATCGAAAATCCATAGTTGAAGCACTGCTTTTCGTGTCGCCTGCCCCTCTATCTCTGAAGCAGATCCGGGACGTGATCGAGGGGATCAAGGATTCGGAAATTACCGCTCTGGTCGACGAACTGGCGGCGGAATACGACCAGCGCCAGAGCGGGCTCCAGGTGGTCCGCGTGGCCGAAGGCTTTCAGATGCTTACCCGCCTGGAGTGTTCCCCCTGGCTCCGAAAGCTTGAATCGGTGAAGGTATCCAACAAACTCTCCCAGGCCGCCCTCGAAACCCTTGCGATCATCGCTTACAAACAACCCGTAATCAAGGCAGAGGTGGACGCCATCCGGGGGGTGAGTTCGGATGGAACCATAAAGACGCTTCTGGACCGGAAACTCGTGAAGATTCTGGGCCGAAAGGAGATGCCGGGCCGCCCCCTTCTTTATGGGACGACTCCTGAATTTCTTCAGTATTTTGGCCTCAATACCATCTCCGAACTTCCAACGTTAAGGGACATTGAGGAGATGGACGGCCAGGAACCCCAACATCCGTCTCTGGAAGAAATACGCGAACTGGACGCTACGGGGTCACAGCTAAGCTTTCCGGAAACCGACGAGCAGGAGTTGATGGACGAGAAGCCCGTGGAGGAAACCTCTCCCCTGTCGGATCCCGAGGCCGATTCTGCCGACAGCCCCGAGGACAGCCCTTCGGTTGCAGAGAACGAGCTTCACCGGTCGGACGTCTGATACGTCCCCTTCCCTCCTTTCCCCTTCTGATTCATCACCGCCCACTTCCGTTCCGGCCCGAAGCCGGTCACCCCTTGAAGCCCGGAGGCTGACGGAGGACCCGCTGAAACTGACGGCAAAGAAGATAGCCACCCCACAAGAAGGCCGTTCCGATCAGCAGTGCCCCCAGCCCATGCGCCCAACGGGCCAGCACATGGTCGTGTCCGAGCAGGTTCAATCGTCCCAGGAGGTACTGCCAGTCATGGTAGTCTTCCACCTCCCGCCCCGTGACCCCTCCCAGCAGGATCAGCTGCAGGTCCCTTGCATCATTAATGTAGGGAGCCAGATCGATGAAACTTTCGCCCAACCACCATGTGGACACGGAAGCGGCATACGGGTCACGGACCGTGGACAGAAAGGCGACGATACAGACGAGAGGCACCAGAAGCTGCATCAGGCTTCCCCCCAGCACCGAGACGAAGCGGCCGAAGAATCCCAGGATGAAATGGCCGGCCTCATGGAAAGGAAGATTCACGAGGTGCATGAACGAACTTCCGGCGTAATTACCCTCGACCGAGCTCGAAACAAATCGGAGTCCCCAGACCAGAAGGATCGCATAGAGGGCTGCCCGTCCCAGAACATGCAACAGCGAAACCTCATCGGGCACGTGAACCATACGCCGCAAGACGCGGGTTAGCAACCGCTCCCTCGTGGAGGTCGCGAGAGGTTCCGTGGCACCCGCATCCATACCCAGGCGCGTTTGGTAAGGGCCATGGACATCCTCACCTCTGCGGTATTTGGCAAAGACGATCCCGCACTTCGGGCACTCCGGGATACCCTCGACTTCCGGACGCTCACATTTGGGGCAGATCATCGCTTTCTAAAAATATCGACCGATCTGGATCACGCCTGAATTCACCCCACGGTTATCGGGGTGGAGGCCACCGTTGGACATGTGATGAACGCGAAGGGCCAGAATCCAGGGACGGTCCTCGTCCCGACCCACCTCAAACCCCAACCCTGCCTGGGGATTGAAGTTCACGTTCAATCCCTGGCCCCGGACCCGGAAATCCGAGTAGATCAATCCCACACCTGCCTCGATGTAGGGATGGACGGCACGGATCTTTGGCAAGGGCAGATATTGAAAGGCCATAATGCCGGCAGAGGCCATCAGTCGGAACCGGTCGTCTGCGCTACCGCCCAGGCTGGCCTCTATCTTGAAGCGAAGTCCCGGCGGGGCGCGATGCCCCCAAACCCGCTCGTAATCCAGAAGGGCAAACCCATTGGCCAAAAAGAACGTCCGACCACGAACGGGCTCAGCCATGGTCCCCCACAGGATAGACAGCCCGTACCGGTCAGGGATGCCCTCCCGGGAAACGCCGGCCGTGAGGGTGTCGGCCCCGGCCAGAACGAGCGCCATCGCCAGGAGAGCCAAACCCATCCTCCGGGCCCAGGATTTCATGTTCTTCGCTCCCGCATGTTCAGGTACTCCGGCAGGTCGCCGGCCCGACCTATTGTTTATAATGAACACCTTGCGTTGGACGGGCCGCTCCTGTCCAACCCATTTTCTTGGAATGGAGAAACAACAGGATGCCAATTGTGGACTCTTTCAAAACCCTTTCACGACTGGATATCGGCTCCCGCCCAGGCTATTTCAGTCTTGATGCCTTCCAGAAGACTGAAAAGATTTCTGTCTCAGGGCTGCCCATGGTCATCAAGGTGCTTCTTGAGGCCGCCCTGCGAAATCTTGATGGGTTCAGCATAACCGAGGACCACGTCCGGGCGATAGCGCGCTGGAGCCCGGACGCATCGGACGACGTGGAAATTCCCTTTATGCCCGCACGGGTCCTGCTTCAGGATTTTACCGGGGTGCCGGCCCTTGTGGACATTGCCGCCATGCGTTCCGCTGTGGCCAAGGCGGGTATCGATGCGGCCCGGATCAATCCCCTGCTTCCCGTCGACCTCGTAATCGACCACTCGGTGCAGGTCGATGCCTTCGGAACCACGGATTCGATCAAGCGAAACCTCGATCGTGAATATGAAAGAAACGGTGAGCGTTATTCGTTCATCCGCTGGGGCCAGCAAGCCGTGAAGAATTTCCGGGTGGTCACGCCCAATAGCGGAATCGTTCACCAGGTGAATCTCGAGTTTCTGGCTACCTGCGTTCAGACCCGGGAGGTTGAGGGCCGTCTCCTGGCCTTCCCGGACTCTCTCGTGGGGACCGACTCTCATACCACCATGATCAATGGTCTCGGCATTCTGGGCTGGGGTGTCGGAGGCATAGAAGCCGAGGCCGTCATGCTGGGACAACCCCTCTACATGACCCTTCCCAGGGTGGTGGGCGTTGAATTGAAGGGCAAGCCCGGCAGGGGCCTTACGGCCACGGATCTCGTGCTTACCGTCACCGAACGGCTCCGCAAACACGGAGTAGTCGGCAAACTCGTTGAGTTTTTCGGTGAAGGGCTGGACCATCTGACCCTGCCCGACCGGGCTACATTGGCCAACATGGCCCCGGAGTACGGAGCAACTTCCGGCTTCTTTCCGGTCGACGAGGAAACGCTCCGATACCTCAGACTCACGGGCCGTTCTCCAGAGTCGATTTTACTGGTGGAGGCCTACTGCAGGGCGCAGGGACTTTTCCGCACGGCGTCCCCTGTGTCCTATTCAGAGACACTTACTATTGATATGCGTGAGGTTGTCCCGTCCATAGCCGGCCCTAAACGGCCGCAGGACCGAATCCCTCTTTCGAATGCCCGAAAGGCCTTTATTGAAACCTTGACCCAGGTCTATGGGAAGCCTGCCCCTGAAGCGCACGGCGTTGGAGACTGGACCACGGAAGGAGGGAGGCCAGCCGACCCTTCCGCCATCACCGGCAGCCGGTGTGACGACGTCGTCTGTCATCTGAACGTTCCGGTCTCCGGGGGAGCGCCCGTGGAGAATTTCTATCTCACACACGGTTCGGTCGTGATTGCGGCCATTACCTCCTGTACCAACACGTCCAATCCTTCCGTTCTGATGGGAGCCGGCCTTCTGGCCAGAAACGCCGTTGAACGGGGTATTTCCGTAAAACCCTGGGTCAAGACCAGTCTCACGCCGGGGTCGAGGGCCGTGCAGCGGTATCTTGAGGCCTCAGGTCTCCTGCCCTACCTCGAGGCGCTCAAGTTTCACGTGGTGGGTCATGGATGCGCAACGTGCATCGGAAACAGCGGACCTCTCCGTGAACCCATTGCCGCTGCAATCCGCGACCACGACCTCGTGTCGGTTTCCGTGCTGTCCGGAAACAGGAACTTTGAGGGCCGGGTGAACCCCCTGGTCAAGGCGAACTACCTGGCCAGCCCCGCGCTTGTGGTGGCCTATGCCATCGCCGGGACCATGAACATGGATTTCATGAACGACCCTCTGGCTCACGACCCGAACGGCACCCCGGTCTATCTCCGCGATATCTGGCCGAGCGATGAAGAGGTGGGCCAGGTTCTGACCAAGGTTGCGCCCGAGATGTTTTCCTCGGAATATGCCCTGGCTTTCGAGGGCGATGCGCACTGGAAGGCCGTGGAGGCACCCTCGGGTGAAATATACCGTTGGGACGCTTCGTCCACCTATATTCAGGAGCCCACGTTCTTTGACAACCTCACGGGTTCTGCGGGGGAAATAGGACCCATTCGGGCGGCCCGGGTCCTGGCGTTCCTGGGCGATTCGGTCACCACAGACCATATTTCACCCGCGGGTTCCATCCCGAAGAATTCTCCGGCCGGACAATATCTGGTCGCAAAGGGCGTGGAACCCGAGGACTTCAATTCTTACGGGTCCCGCCGGGGAAATCACGAGGTCATGATGCGTGGAACCTTTGCCCATATCCGCATCCGCAACCGCCTGGCCCCGGGAACCGAGGGAGGGTACACGACCTATCTGCCCGACGGATCGGTAACCTCGATGTACGAGGCTTCAATGCGATACCAGGCCGAAGGCGTTCCGCTTCTGGTCCTTGCCGGGAAGGAATATGGAACCGGGTCGAGTCGCGACTGGGCCGCAAAGGGCACCACACTTCTGGGCATAAAGGCCGTGATTGCCGAAAGCTACGAGAGGATTCACCGTTCCAATCTTGTCGGGATGGGAGTAATGCCCTTACAGTTCAAGCCGGACGAAAATGCGGAGACCCTGGGACTCACGGGAAAAGAGATCTTTGTGGCCGTCACGGCTGCAGGCGACGCGGGCTCTGTCACCCGTTTCGAGGTCGTGGCCCGAGTGGACAGCCCGGTCGACGTCCGGTATATCCGTAATGGCGGAATCCTGCAGACCGTGCTCCGGGAAATGATCAAGGCTTAGGCGCCGGAAACCCCGTCGGCATCACAAGTCCGAGGTTCAGGCCGAAGAGGGTCATCCGGTTAGGGATGCCAGCCCTCAGGGTCAGTTCTGTTTTGGTTACAGGGTGCGGAAACGCCAGGGACCAGGCGTGGAGCATCAGGCCCGGGTCGGGGCTCCCGCACAGACCGGCGCCGGTACCGTACATCCGGTCCCCCAGGATGGGCAATCCGATACCTGCAAGGTGAATCCGGATCTGATGGGTTCTCCCGGTGACGGGTTCCACCTCGACCAGGCAGACGCCCCTTGAGACACCGGCAATCCGGAACCGGGTAAGGGCCGGTTTGCCTCCCTCCGCCACAAGTGCCCGTTGTCCGCGGCCGCCGAACCTCCCGATGGATCCCTCGACATGGCCTTGAATATCTCCCTGGT
>QJVM01000050.1 GCA_003235715.1 Nitrospirota bacterium | reverse complement strand
CTCACAAAGGAGGCCCGTCTATGAGCCATAACTTTCTCGACCTCAAGGATATGGTCCGCAAGGATTACGCGGCCGTGGCTGAAGGAAAACAGGGCGGTCTCCCGGCGGTGAGCTGCTGCGGAACCGAGGCGGATTCCGTAAGCCTGCTTGAAACCGGAAAGCGTTTGGGTTACAGCGAGGAGGAACTCAAACTCGGCCTCGGAGAGGCCAACCTGGGCCTCGGGTGCGGCAATCCCCAGGCTATCGCAGACCTTAAGAAGGGCGAGACCGTCGTGGACCTCGGGAGCGGCGCCGGTTTTGATGCCTTGCTGGCCGCCATGGCCGTTGGCCATCAGGGACGGGTCATCGGGGTGGACATGACGCCCGAAATGGTGGCCAAGGCCAGAAAGAATGCCATGGCCCTCAAGACTGAACATGTGGAGTTTCGCCTGGGAGAAATCGAACACCTGCCCGTGGCTGATGCCACGGCCGACGTCATTATCTCCAACTGCGTCATTAACCTTTCAACCGACAAACAGGGGGTTTTCAAAGACGCCTTCAGAATTCTGAAGCCGGGAGGGCGGCTGGCCCTCTCCGACATCCTGAACCGAGGGGAACTCCCGAAGTAACCCGTCCGCCTACAGCGGCTGAATCACCGGTGCGGTCTCGGTCGAGACCATGAAGCATCTCCTGGAAACCTCCGGCTTTGAGGACATCCGGTTCATCGATAAGGACAACAGCGATGACATCATCCGGAACTGGAACTTCGGGGAGGGTGTCGAGAAGGCTGTTTTCTCTGTATACATCAAGGCGGTAAAACCCCTTACCTAGGCACCGGAGTCCTCGTTTCGTCTTCGGCTTCAGGGATGGTCTGGCGTCTGCTCACAGAAACCGGGGGTTCGGCGGCGCATCATATGGCCGCGGACGAGGCCCTGTCCATATCGGCCCGAACAGGCATGGGGCCCCCTACCCTGAGGCTGTACCGATGGACCCGCCCGGCCATCACCATCGGATACTTCCAGTCGATTGAGAAGGAAGTGAATCTTCCTTTCTGCCGGTCCCAGGGGATAGACGTGGTCCGACGGCTCACGGGAGGGAGAGCCATCCTGCACGATCCGGACGAACTGACCTACAGTTTCTCGACGCCTTTTTCCAAACCCTTCCCCAAGGGACTCCACGCCTCCTATGTTCTCATCAGTCAGGCCCTCATGACTGCGCTCGAGCGTGTTGGAATACCGGCCGAGATGACCTGTTCCCGGAAGGCGCTCCTGCGTTCCGACCGGAACCCGGTCTGTTTCCAGGCTTTGAGCTACGGCGAGGTCTCGGTGAACGGGCGCAAGGTCATCGGTAGCGCCCAGAAGCGCTGGCCTGACGGACTCACCCAGCAGGGCTCCATTCCTTTGACCATCCGGCATGATCTGTTGTTTAAGGTTCTCAGGTTCTCCTCGCCGGAAGCAGAGGAGTCGGCCCGCTCTGGAGCCGACCAAAAGATGGCCGGTCTCCGGAACTTCAAGCCTCACCTTTCACTTCCGGAACTGGAATCGGCGATTAGAAAAGGTTTTGAGTATCATTTCAACGTGACCCTTGAACCCGGTGGACTGAACAGCCACGAGCAGGATATCCAGGGGGCCCTCTATCGGGACCGTTACGAGTCGGGCAGTTGGAACTTTATGCGGTGACTCACTCGCCTGCGAGTGGAGCGGAGCCACCCTTCTTACAGCGAAGACGGGGGTTCTCCCGGTCCCTGTTCTCCGGAGGAAGGAAGGGTGTGCGACGGCTCGTCAGGAACGTTCGGGGGATCGTCCGTCCCCGGCACCGGCCCTGTGATCTCCAGAAAATAACGGACAAGGGCCGCAAAAAGCATGATCCCGAAGAAGCGGTTACAGAGGTAGGAAAAAATCTGGGCTGGAATACCCACAACGAGACCCACGACCGGCAATATCTGAAACGGTACGGTCAGCATGGAGACCCCGATCACCGCCCCCACATAGATCGCGGACAGCCCGAGAAAGAACAGGATGGACCTCGGGTTCTTCCGAATGAAGGAAACCGCCTCTGTAAAGGCGTCCACGCTCCGGGTGTCCTTAACGAGCAGAATCACCATCGCCCAGGTGCTTACGGCCCACGCGAGCAGGAAAACCACGAAAGCCAGGGACAATCCAAGCAGGGTTAAAAACGTCCCGAGAAAATAGCCCAGGCCGGTCTTCATCGAAAAGGCCAGCCCCGTCGACATCACCCACAGAGCCCCCACCAGTCCCAGGCCCGCAAAGACCAGGATGAACAAAAGCCCCAGAAACAGGCTGAGCCACATGATACGCCAGAACAGACGGCGCCCTTCGGATAGAAAAAGGGAAAGACTGAAGCGGTAATCCGGATCGGTCACGGAGCGGGTGATCACCCCGAGCGTGGATCCGAATGCGAAGAGGGCCACCGTGCTGATGACCACGATATAGAGAAGAAACGCCGACACGACCGTGAAGGCCCCCAGGATGTTCTCCCCGATGAGCTGGCCAACGTCTTCCAGAACGCGGGGAAGTTGCCGGAGTTCCGAAGCGTCAAAGCCAACGGCTCCGCCGAGGAGCACCACAAAGGGAAGACCCACCATGAGGAGAAACAGAAAGATATAAGCCAGAACAAGCACCACGTCCACAACCACAACAGGCCAGTTCCGGAGCGCGGGTCTGAAGCTTTCTTCAATGATTCGAATGACCATGGGTAGACTTCAGTTCCGGCAAAATGAATTACTTGGTTCCTTTCGGAAGGAGAACCCGGGAAGATTAGCCCCGATTCTGCATCGTCCCACCAGTCGGGCAAGGTTCCGGTCGTCGGCCCGGGTTTCTAGTAATAGCGTTCAGAAACCTCGCACCGTTCGTAGACGGCTTCGGGCAGTTCAGCCAGGAAACGCGAGGGGCTGAGGAAACTCAACCCCCCATACCCGGCGGCACTGGCCGGATGAATCAGGTACAGTTCGTCCTTCGCGCGGGTAGCCGCCACATAGAAGAGCCGCCTTTCTTCCTCCTCGTCTTCCGCACGGGTGGATCGGGCCGAAGGGAATCGACCCTCGGAAAGCCAGACCACAAACACGGCCGCCCACTCAAGCCCCTTGGCCTGATGTACGGAACTCAGGATAAGTCTGTCTTTCTCATAACTCTCGTCCTCGGACGCTTCGCCGGTCGTACTCATGAGAGCCAGTTCGCTCAGAAGAGCCTCCACATTCCGGTACCCGGACGCGTACTGGGCCAGTTGTTCAATATCCTCCGCCCTGGAGGCCGCGTTGGGATAGTTGGCCTGAAGATGCTCTTCATATCCGCTGGCCATGACCTCGCGGATCATCTCCGCCGGACGTTCCGTCATTTCGGTGTTGCGCAGACGGGCCATCACCTCCAGGAAACGGTCGAAAGGGACTCGCATGTTCCTTTTCACCAGTCGGTCCGCCGCCCCCTCGAGCAACGCGCCCAGCGGCTCGGCCGCGCCCATGACCGTACCCGCAATCCGGTGGGCGGTCACCTTTCCCACCCCGGGAATGAGCCTCAACACCCGGACCCAGGCCAGCTCGTCGAAGGGATTGACGACAATCCGAAGATACGCCGTTACGTCCTTCACATGGGCCTGCTCGAAAAACCTGAGACCCGAGCGGATCTCAAAGGGGATGCCGTGCTTGGTCAGTTCCATCTGGATTTCCATGGAGTGATAATGCGAACGGTAAAGCACGGCCATGTCCTTGAACGACAGGCCTTCGGCATTCAGATCAAGGACCCTCTGAATGACAAACTCGGATTGCTGGTAAACATCCCGCACGGGCACCAGTGAGGGGATCTCGCCGTCCGACCGCACCGCATGCAGGTCCTTGGGGAACTGGCGGCGGTTGTTCCGGATGCTGGCGTTGGCCAGGGCCAGCACCTGGGGGGTCGACCGGTAGTTGGTGGTGAGCCTGTAAACCGTCACCTCCGGATATCGCTCGGGAAACGAGATGATGTTCTCAAAACTGGCCCCGCGGAAGGAATAGATGGACTGGGCATCATCCCCCACCACAAAGACGTTCCCGTGAACCGAGGCCAGGAGGTCTATCAGCCGGGCCTGCAAACGGTTCGTGTCCTGGTACTCATCCACCAGCACATGCTGAAACTGAAGTCCGTAGTACTCCAGAACCCTGGGGTGCTCTTCAAAAAGCCGGAGCCAGTTCGTGAGCAGGTCGTCGAAGTCCATGAGATTCAGGGTGAGTTTCCGGGTCTGGTAACGCTCCGCCACCCTCGAAATATCGTTGAGGAGCCCCACAAAATGAGGCATCCGGGACGTGACCGTCTGTTCGAGGGAGTCACCGGTGTTGGCCGAAAGGCCGATCAGGGTCTGGAGAATCCCGGCTTTGGGAAACTGCCATTTCTTCCGGTCGATCCCCAGTTCATTTACGCAACTTTCTATCAGGTCCGATGCGTCCTCACGGTCCAGGATGGAAAAGTTACGGTTGAATCCAATCTGGTCGGCATGGCGCCGGAGGATGAGATTGCCCACATGGTGAAAGGTACCGCCCCAGAGCCCCCTCAGATTGGCTTTAAGGACAAGTTCAACCCGCTGGAGCATTTCACGGGCGGCCTTGTTCGTAAAGGTCAGCAGCAGGATGGACGCAGGGGAAATACCCGTCTCCATCAACCGGGCCACCCGGTAAGTCACGGTCCGCGTCTTACCGGTCCCCGCCCCAGCCAGAACCAGTCCCGCACCGCTCTCATGGGCCACGGCCTGATATTGCTCGGCGTTCAGTTCCTTTTCATAGTCGATCTGGAACTTTCCGGGCGTTCGATGCGTGATAACGTACTTCTTCATAAGGCCAAAACCGGCCGTTCGTGTGCAACTCCCGCGGTCGGGAGGAAGCGGCGAATCAGGTTTCCAAGATGGAGTAATCCACCGTGACTTTCATGTCCGGACGCAGAGAGTGGTAAACCGAACAATACTTATCCTGCGATAGGGAGATGACACGGTCCATCTTCTTGGCCGTCAGGCCCTTTCCCGAGATGGAAATATGCATATGAATGGCCTTGTAAAACTGGGGAGGGACCGGGTTTCGCTCACCGGTCACGTCAATCTTGAAAGACTCCACTTCGGCCCGCATCTTCTTGAGAAAGAACATCGCGTCAATCCCCATACAGCCCGCCAGACTGAGCATCAAGGATTCGGTGGGCATACATCCCCATTCCACCTTTGCATCAAAATCAATCTCGTACCCCCGTTGGGTCCGACCCACAAATATCAGGTCCTTGTCCCAGGTCAGGGTGGCCTTGTTTTCCGTCGAAACCTTCTGTTTGTACCCTTCCAGCCCCGCCTGGAGCTCTTTCTCTTCTGTACTCATAAATCCCGTGATCCTCCTGTGACAAGCTCAAAAATCCGGGTCTGGATGACCTCTTCCAGGCCTCGGAAACAGGACCATACCTTAATATAGGGTCCCCTGATTTTCCAAATACGGCATGCCCCCCTCGGGGGAACATGTACCCCAAACGGAACGGGCAACCGTACCGGGCCAATCTCGCGCAGGCATGAGACAAAACAGGAATTTCCACATTTCCCAACCGGATCATCCGGTTGCCGTATGGCCGGAAAGGGGGCCATAATAACTCGTGTCGGAACGCTTGGGGAAAATGGGGAGAACCGAATCGGCGATGTTGATCCGGCGTGTGTCTCATACGTTATTCCGGCTTATTCTCACGGCCGCGCTCGTGTGCCTGATGGGGCCGGTGTCCCTTCACGCCCGACCGGATTCCCCTCTCGCTGAATCCGAACCAGCGAAGCGCTACACCATCCAGACCGGGACCTTTGCCTCGTATGGGCAGTGTCTTCGTCAGTTCATGGAACTGGCTCGAAAACTGGACCCGGAAATCCGGGGAGATCTCCGCATTGAACGGCTTGAAAAGTATTACGTGGTCAGAATTTCCAGTCACGATCAGATAGAAGATGCGTACAAGAAGCTGGCCGTCATAAGGGAAAGCGTTTCAGATGCCTTTGCGATGAACGAATCGCCGGCCACGGATGCCCAGACGCTTTACCTGTACCCTGACATATCAGCCACGTCGGATGCCTACACGCTTGAAGCGGGCCGTTACCCTGACCTCGAGACCGCGCGGAACCGTTACCATGACCTGAAATCCGCGTTCCAGAAGGAGGCCGTTCCGCTCCTCAGGCTGGAACGGCAGGGTGAATTCTTTCTGGTGAGCCTCGGCCCCTTTGACAATTTCGTGGCCGCTCGCAAGACACAACGGATGCTTCGTTCCCTGTGGGGAGAAGGGCCTGCACTTCGTGAACGCACCCCGGGTGAAGGAACCGAATTGCTCGCCGCCGACCCGCCGAAGGACCCGGAGGGCGGTTCAGCCGGTGAGGTCGAGGCCTCGCCCAACCCGCCCGCGGAACCCTTCGAAACCCAGGATATTGTAAAGCCACTGGAGAGCATCGATGCCACCATGAACAGTTTTCTGGACGAGAAGGAATACGGCAAGGCTATCGAGGTGATCAAACAGGCCATCGATCGCTGGCCCGACAACCCGGATCTTTATGCCTGGTACGGAACCGTTCTCATGGAGATGGACCGCCCGGACAAGGCCCTCGAGCACTATCAGAGGGCAGCGGAACTGGCCCCCGCCGTGCCCGAATACCAGAGCAACCTGGGCTACAGTTACCTGCACATCCAGAGAAACTCCGTCCGGCAGTCGATCCATGCCTTCAACCGGGCCCTGACCATCGACCCGGAAAATTCCGACGCTCTTGAGGGCTTGGGAACGGTCTATGTAAGTATTGGGCGCAAGGATCTCGCCGTGGGTATCCATGAAGAACTCAAACTTCTGGACACGGAGGCGGCCCGCAGGCTTCAGGATCTCATCCGGTTTGGCATTGACTTCGGAGATGAGGCGAAATAGGGGGGAATCATCCAACCGGGAGGAACGCCCGGCAGGTCATCATGGCAACGGACCACACCACGTCCAGGGGCAGACGCACCTCCACGCTGGAGTCAAGAAGCAGGTCCGCACGGGGATCGAACTCGTTGTCGCCATACCAGAGGAGCATGGCCGCCGTCACACGGGGCAAGGGCTTGAGCGTCACTGATTCGTCCCCGTAACCCGCCCTTTCTCCCCCAAGGGATGTGCCCATCCGCAGAAGTTCCCCCCGACCGTCGGTATAACGCCTCGCAATCTCGGCAAGCGGTAGCGCGTGGGCCCCTGTAAAGAAATTTGCACCTCCTCGGAGTCCCTCGGGCCTGACCCATCGTCCCGCTTCCGGGAAACTGGCCGCATGTCCCAGATACCAGATAACGGAATGCAGGAAGAAGTAGGCCAGGTTTTCGGTCAGAACCAACCCCGGGGGCTGGAGGGGGACAACGGTACGTCGTAAGGCGTCCACGTGAAACTGCTGGCCCAAAACACCCACCCGGTACCGCCGTTCCTTGCGGTCAAAAGACGCTCCCGTCCCATTGCAGACCTCTTCGGGAGACCGGACCGCAAGCACCTCCCACGCTCGGGCAATACCCGGGCTCAGGTCACCGGTATCCGGCAACGGGTTTCACCTCACTTTCCGGCGGACCAGGTCAACCGACCCAGTATACGCTTAAGGTCCGTGGACGGCGCCCGCCACAAGAATCCCCGTGTAGACCACATAGGTCACAAGCAGCAGAAAACCCTCAACCCTGTTGACCCGGCCCCGTCCCCGGAAACCATAACAGATCACGAAAAGAGAAAGGGTCAGCCCCACCATCACCACACCATCGCGATAGAGAATTTCCCGAGGTATGGCCATCGGATGGATCCCGCCAGCGATTCCGACCACGGCCAGGGTATTGAAAAGATTCGACCCGAGCACATTGCCGAGCGCAATATCATGCTCCTTCTTACGGGCCGCGGCCATAGAAGAAGCGAGTTCCGGAAGAGAGGTGCCGACGGCTACGACCGTAAGCCCGATCAAAAGGTCGCTAATCCCAAACCACCGGGCCAACTCCACGGCCCCCCAGACAAGAAGCCTGGAGCTCACCATGAGAAGAAGGAGCCCTGCGAAAAGCCAGACGAGGGCCCGCCGGAGGGTCATCGCGTGCCCGACCAGTTCCGCCTCCATCTCCCTCTCAAGGCTGTCCGTCCGCGCTTCCATTCCCTGACGTACGGTCCAGGCCATGAGCCCCGAGAATCCGGCAAGAAGGATACCGGCTTCCGGTCTGGTCAGGGTGCCGTCCAGAAGCTGGGAAAGCGCCAGGAAGGTCACCACGGTCAGGATCGGAAGTTCCTTGCGCAGCACACTGGAGTGAACCGAAATCGGGCTGAGCAAGGCGGTTAATCCGAGAATCAGGGCAATATTGGCAATGTTGGACCCATAGGCATTTCCCAGGGCGAGGGCGGGATTTCCCTGATAGGCCGACAGAGCCGAAACAATCATTTCCGGAACCGAAGTTCCGAAACCGACAACAAGCATGCCGATCAGAAGCGCTGACATTCCGGCATGCCGCGCCGTCGCTGCGGCCCCCTCGACAAAACGGTCGGCGCTCCAGACGAGAAGCCCCAGGCCGCCTAAGATGGCCGCCGGTACCATCAGCACGTCTTGCCACCACGAGCGACCGGTCCGGCACATCCGCGCTGCATCATACTCTTGGCGCCTCCTCCCCGGCCCCCCTCAGCCTCTCATCCCTATGAGCGTCACCCACCTCTCGCGACTGAGTCTCTCTCGGAGATGGAGTCCCGAAGCCTTCATCGCTCTTTCAATCCGGGTATCCTGCCCTTCCAGCATGCCGGAAAGGACAAGGATTCCGCCCTGGGACAGGGCGCCGACCATGCCTGCCATGTAATCCGCCAGAAGACCGGCGAAAAGATTCGCCGTAATCATGCCGCAACCCGGCGGGAGCAGGTCAACCGTACCAAGGCGCATACGGATGGAGTTCTCAAGTCGGTTGAGCCGAATGTTATGAAGAGCCGCCGAAATCGCGTCAGGGTCGTTGTCGATGCCCAGGACCGCCTTAAATCCAACGCGTGCGGCGAGAATCGCCAGGACTCCGGTCCCTGTCCCGAGGTCCGCAAATCCCTGAGACACTTCGAGGGCTTCCCGTGCGTATTCGCGCAGGGCGCACAGACAGTCTGCGGTGGTTTCGTGATGTCCCGTCCCGAAGGCGGTTCCGGGGTCTATCACAAGCGTTACCCCCGGATACGATGCATCAGGTTCAAGCCATGGAGGAACGATCGTGACGTCACAACCGAGCACGATGGGCTGAATCGTCCTTTTCCACGTCTCGTTCCAGTCCTGGTCCTCAACCGGTTCGTACTCTATCCTTACGGTTTCGGTCCGCAAACCCGCCGCGGCCAGGCCCTCCAACATTCCTTGCAGTACATTCCAGACCTCTTCCCTGGACCGGTTCCCTGGAGGAAAGTAGGCCCCCAGTCGTCCCCCCTGCTCCATCACGCCGTTTGAACCGATGCCGGGCAGAAAACCTGAAATGACGTCCCTCAGGCCGGGCGGGGCGGATATCCAGAAAAGATGCCAAACGGGTGGTTTCATGGGCTTGATTCCCTTGCCCCGCTAGAGGCTCAAAAAAAGAACCCCGGCACCGGCCGGGGCTCTTCACATAACGACATTCGAACGGGAAATGCGTAACGATTACAGGTTCTTGGTAATCGTGGACACCCCCTTCTTCTTCTCAATCCACATATGCTCCTGGCCCTGTCGTTTCTGCATGAGAACGAGGCTCTTGATCTTGTCCTTGGCCTCATCATAGCTTTCAACCCTCGGATCTTCCTTGTCGTCCACCATGATGATATACCATCCTCCCATTCCCTGGAGGGGACCGACCATATCGCCCACCTTGGCCTCGCCCACGGCATCCCCCGTCGCCTTTGAAAAGGTATCCGGCTGAACCCAGTCAGACTTGCTGATGACCACCTTGCCCTCTGACTCCAGTCTCTTGGAGACCTTATCAAATCCGTCCTTCTTGATCTCCGCGGCGATGGCCTTGATCTCTTCCTCGTTGCCCACCTGCACCATCCTCATCTTCACGCGGGCGGGGGTCATGAGCGGCACAGGCGCGTCCTTGTAAAAACCCTTCATCTCATCCTCGGTGATGGATTCAGCATCAACCAGTGAAGCCTTGAACTTGCTGATGAGAAGCTGTTCCCTGATACGGGTCCTGAAGTCGGCTTCAGTCATCCCCCGTTCCGTGAGCTGGGCCTGATAGGCTGCATCGTCAGGATAGTTCTTCTTGATTCGAGTCAGCTGTTCATCCACCTCGGCGTCGGTAACTTCGATCGCTTTCTCCGCCGCTCCCTCGAGAAGCAGCTTCTCGTTAATCAGCTGGTTGAGAATGGCCTCTCGAAGTTTGGCTTCATCCATGCCCTCTTTCTGATCGCTGTGGCGCGCAAGCTGTTCGTTGAGACGGCCTTCGAATTCAGCCTTTGAGATTGCCTTGCCGTTGACCACGGCCACGGGTTTTTCCTTCGGCTTCGCGCAACCGGCAAAAACCGCCACAATCATCAGGGCAAGTATCATTGCTCGTTTCATCATAATCGCTCCGTTTCGTATTGGGATTTGGATCTGGCTGGAAGGTGGACCCTCTGCAAACCATTTGAAAGAACGGAAATTAATTTGTCACATAAACGACCAATTGTCAAATTAAACCTATCAGGTCATGTTCCATGCAGGGCAACAGTTTCCGGTTCTGGATGCCTTGTGGCGAGCCCGGCTCCAGCCCCCCGCGACCAATCAACCTCGTTTGATTTCGCCTCCACGGGCGTTCCTTCGAAATGGCCCTTGGACAGGCATTTTTCTTTTGATTTACGAAGGCTTGTAAGCCTTGACACTTTTCAGGCCGGGTGGTAAGTTAGCGGACCATGAGCAAGAAAACCACAGAAGTCAGCAAAAGCGTAAACCTTCCCAAAACTGATTTTCCCATGAAGGCCAACCTGGCCTCGCGCGAGCCTGAAACACTGGCCCTCTGGGAGAAGAACCGGGTCTATCAGCGGCGCGTTGAAAAGAATGGGTCCGGGGACCCTTTCCTTCTGCATGATGGCCCTCCATACGCCAACGGGCATCTTCATATCGGGCATGCGCTGAACAAAATTCTCAAGGACATCAT
>QJVM01000260.1 GCA_003235715.1 Nitrospirota bacterium | reverse complement strand
ACCACCCTTTTGTGAACGGGGACAGCGCCTCAAACCTGAGGGACGCGGCCCGGTATCTGGACGGACTTCCATCATCAAGGGTTTACGTCTATGCCCTTCCCCAGAGGGAGTCCTCGGGAAACACGACAGCTTCCGTGGCCCTTCTGGACCTCTTCAGTGTGAAGGAGTTACGGCTCATGGCAGCGGGGGGTGGGGTCGGGGACGGCGAAGCCCGTTTTCGCCTTTCGCCCCTCCGGTTCACATGGAGACTCGACCATCCGCTGTTCTACCGGAGCGCGGGAGAACTTCCTGCGGGCGGCCCCGTTGCCGTTGTTTCGGACCAGACCCTGGAAGAGGCTTTGCCGGAACTGGCGAAACAGCTTTCACCCCGGACCCTGACACGACAGTTCCTCCGACAGTCCACCCCTTTTCGTTACAAAACCCTGGTCACGGTTTTCGAGTAATACGGCTCGCGGAAGGATACGTCGGACCCTCAAGAGCGGCTGAGACGGATATCCTTCTTGATTCAACGAACACGGGGCCGCAGAAATCCAGGATGTCAGGCGCATAAAGAGACTCGCGCCATCTGGCCGTATAAGGCCATTGAACCCGCCATGCTGTCCGATTTGGGCCAACCCGTTTGAAGATTGGAAACTCAGCCCGGGGCGCGACAGGGCGGGCAGGCCTGCAGCAAAGCCCCGCACCACAAGGTCCGGACGCCGATTCCTCCCCTCCGGGAGAATCTACGGATTCGGTGGCACACATGTTGCTCAAAAGGGAAGACCGGGTTTGCCGCTGACCGGACTCGTAACGAACGCCAGGAGGTTGCAAAACGTGGAAGAATCGGTACCAAGAAAGAACGTCTTATGGGCCTACGGGATCGTGGGGTTTCTGATTCTGGTCAGCGTGGGGACGTATGCGCTGCATGAATACTATATCTATCTTTCGGCGTACCTCTGGTTCGGGTTCATTTACGGAATGTGTCTTCAGTACGGCCGATTCTGTTTTGCCTCGGCCTTCAGGGACCTCTTCGCCGTCGGGGTGCCCCGGATGGTCGTGGGGATCATGATCGCCACGGTTCTTTTTGCCATCACATCGGCCTTTGTTTCCTCCACCGGCTGGAGTACCTTTCACGCAGCGCCCGTGAGCATGCACGCCGCCATTGCCGGGCTGATCTTCGGGGTTGGAATGGTGTTTGCCGGCGGCTGTGCGTCGGGTTCGCTTTACAAGGCCGGTGAGGGAAACGGTGTATCGATGCTTGTCATCCTGTCCATCAGCGTGACGCAGTCCACTTTCGTGGATATGGGCGGATGGCTCAACAAGTTGGTACCCGCATCCTGGACGGCCTCTGCGGCGCAAAAGGGACTGCCCACTTCCATCGGGGTCACGGACGGCTGGGTGGACCAATATCTGGCCGGCTACGTTTGGAATCAGCCGGTGAAGACCTTTGCGGGCGCTCTGGGGATGAAGGACGAATCTGTGGGCGGAGCGTTTTTCGGAAATGCCTTTGTCGGCGTTCTGATCCCCGCCCTGTTCTTACTGGCTGTGGTCTATATCTTCTGGGTCCGGCGGAGCTACCTGAAGAAGCTGGCGGACCAGAAGAAAGAGAACATCACCTTCTCTGACCACCTGAAAGGGTTCTGGGGAATGATCATGGCCTCCAAGAGGACGGCCATTGCGGGTCTGTTCCTCGGAATCGCCTGTGGTCTCCAGATGTTCGTGATTGAAGGGCTCCGCATGAAGTTTGGCGTGAAGAACGCCGGAACCATTCTGGAACGTATAGGTTTCGACTTCGGCGTGTCGGCCAAGGGGACGGTGTTCGACCCGGGTTACTGGTATGTGACGACACAGGAAGCCCAGTGGGTCGGCTGGGTCATGCAGAAGCTCGGCTGGAACCACATGGATAACATCTACTTCGGCTGGGTAAACGGGATTCCGAGCCCGGCCATCAATCCTGCGGACTGGATGTCCGTGGCCCTCATCGGCGGAGCCGCGGTCATGGCCCTGCTCTACAACGAGTTCAAATGGAAGGCCCCCACCAAGGAACTGGCGGTCTGGGCCATTGTGGGCGGCGCGCTCATGGGCATCGGGTCCCGGCTGGCCCTGGGATGCAACGTGGGGGCGTTCTTTGTGCGGACCGCCAACGGCGATATGTCCGGCTGGCTGTTCGGTCTCGGAATGATCGGCGGTGCCTATATCGGCGTCAAGTTCTTCAACTGGTGGACGGAGCGGAAGATGGCCAAGGAGATGGCCGGCTTTGAGCTTGAACTTTGAAGTAACCCCTAAATCCATACGGAGGTGCCTGTTATGGCGATGACATTTGCAAAGAAGGAAGACGGAGTCTACGCGCTGGATGTGACCGGTTACGTATGCCCTCATCCCCAGATATATACCAAGAAGGCTCTGGAAAAACTGAGCCCCGGGAACGTGCTGGAGGTGTCCTTTGACAACCCCTCCTCGGCCGAGTCCATTTCGGCCATGTGCGATGCCAATGGGAACGAGCTCATCGACCGGCAGAAGGAGGGCGGCAAGTTTCTGTTCAAGATCAAGAAGGCTTGAGTCCCGCGGGGAGGCAGCGATGAAACAACAATTGTGGATCATTATTCTTTTGGTGTCCGTGCTTCTGGGCTTCATGATGGGCTACAGCGTGCCTCCGTTCATGGAGGTCGGGTTTGGGGTCAAGACCGAATCGGCGCCCACGCAGCAGGCTGAAACGATTGAGAACCTGGAAGATTACTACAAGAGCCTGTACCAGCAGGATGATTCGGGCGGGTCGGAATAGGGAGGCAGGATGAAATCGGGAATATGGTTTCTACTGGCGGTTGCGATGTGGGGCGTTGGATTCGCAGGAGGCTGGGCGGTATCGGCGAAGACAGGCACGGAGCCCGGTTATTTCGGGGCCGTGGAAGCAGCCGGCTATGGCGGAGGTTCTGAAGGGGTCGAGGGCATCAGCGAGGAAATGAACGAATATTACAAAAACCTGCTGAAGACAGATGAATAACATCCCGAACACGGCCCCTTCACGAGAAAGAGAGGGTATGTTTTGAAAAAGATACTGGTTGCGGTTGACGAATCCAAACGTTCCCTTCATGCCATAGAAACCATGGCCTCCCTCTTTACATGCACCCGCCCCGAGACCGTGGTGCTGCTGTATGTTCAGAAACCCGAGGGGCGCTCGGTCATGGATGACCTGATCCTGAGTGAATCCGAGATGAAGACCCTGCGGGAGTCCCTTCAGGGTACGGCACACCAGGAAGGCCTTGACGAGAAGGCCCGGAGGGTGACGGCCTACTTTTCAGACGAACTTCGGAAGCGGGGCGTCGATGGCGTGAAACCCCTGATCCGCGAGGGGCATCCGGCTGAGGAGATCCTGAAGACGGCCGAGGCGGAGAACGCGGAGATGATCATCATCGGGTCCCGAAACCCCGACCGGAAGAACCTGTTCATCGGGAGCGTGAGCCGCGAAGTCGTGGACCGGGCCTCGATACCCGTTCTGGTTGCCAAATAGAGGGGCCAACGGTTATGTCCACGGGGTGTCCGTGAAGTCTGCACTGATTATTCCCTCCTGGCACCCCGAAGACATCTTTTCCTCCAGGACGGTCGAATCCCAGATCAACTACTGGCAACCGCTTGGAACGCTGTATGTGGCCTCGGCCATGGAAGCGGCGGGTTATCCGGTCCGGTTCCTGAACGGCGCTTTCATGGACCATGACGAGATCATCCGCCAGGTTTCGGAGGGCGGGTGCGGGTTTGTGGGGATCTACTCCACGGCATTCGGATGGCCCAGGGCAAAGATTACGGCGGAGGCGGTCCGGGCGGTTCTGCCGGATGCGTTTATCGTGGCCGGGGGTCCCTATCCCATCGCGGTGCGTGAGGGATGCCTTACGGACTGCCACGCCCTCGACGCCGTGGTCACCGGCGAGGGAGAGGAAACCGTGGTGGAGTTGCTGGACCGGCTCAGAACAGGGGATTTGCTCCGCGGCCTCCCCGGCCTGGTCTTCCGGGCGGCCGACGGGCGTATCGTCGCGAACGCCCCAAGGCCCTTTGTCACGGACCTGGACCGGCTGGCCTTTCCCGCCCGGCATCTGCTTGGAGAGGCCGGGCGTTACATCCCGCCCCCGGGCACCTATCGAAAGAAGCCTGTGGCGGTTGTCCTCACCTCTCGAGGATGCAACCGTCGATGCCTTTATTGTTTTCAAATGGACCGGACTCGCGCTTCAGGAATCCGCTACCGGAGCCTGGATAACGTTATCGAAGAAATCGAGCTCTGTCTGTCTCAAGGATACCGGGAGATCAAATTCATTGACGACACCCTGGCCGCGGACCGGGACCGCGCTCTCGAACTGGTCGAGAAGATCCGGAAACGCAGGCTCAGGTTTTCCTGGTTTGCATCCGCATGTGCAAACCAGGTGGATGAAGGGCTTCTCAAGGCGTTCCGGAAGGCCGGATGCTGGGCGATCCTCATCGGCGCCGAAAGCGGCGTGCAGAAAAACCTTAACACGGTCAGGAAGGGAATCACGCTTTCGCAGGTGGAAAGAGCGGTCCGGTCCGCAAAACGAGCGGGCCTTCATGTGTTCACCCCTTTTATCATTGGCCTGCCCGGAGAGACCTATGAAGAAGCGCTCCAGACCATCGAGTTTGCGTGTCGCCTGGACCCTCACTTTGCCAACTTCCACGCTCTAACCCCCTTCCCGGGGACGGATCTTTATGACCAGGCGTCGTGTTACGGAACCGTATCCAAGGATTTAAACGATTACACCTACCAAGGGGCCGCGTTCATTCCCTATACCATGACCCGTCAGCAAATTGTCGAACTGAGACAGATGGCGTTCCGGCGGTTTTACTCCAGACCCTCTTTCCTGATTCGGCGGGTCGCGGCCATCCGGACCGGGCGGGACCTGCTTACAGCCTGGAAGGGACTGAAATCACTGACGCGACTCTGGAGGGCAGGCAGCCGCGTTCACGAGTCGGCGGTGACGGGGTGAAGGAAAGGAAGATCGTTGCGCGAACAAAGGCGGTCCGCCGGGAAGCCGCAGGAACTCTCTTGCGAGTTCAGGAACTCTCCGGGGGTTGAACAGGATATTCATCATGTGATAGCACTCGTGCGTGCACCAGCACCCTTCACGATTTATACCGTCAATGATTCTAAGCGAGCGCTTCTGCTTAACCAGGGCCTGCAGGTCATAACCGTCTGACCGGACGTTCCCCAATTTCCTGGTAAAGGATTCGCACGGGAAGACATCCCCCGTTTCCGTGAGCACCAGGGTCAGCTTTCCGGCATAGCAGGGGCCCTGCGACCTGCGAACCCGTGCTGTTTCCCGTATGGTTCTCCTCTGGAGGACGTCCTGGGCCGCTTTCAGCCGAGCGCCACTGAAACGGTACCGCCTGCCCCGTGATTCCATCAGATCACCGGCGAGCCGGTCCGCAACCTGTTCGTAGCGGGCCCAGTCGACTTCGGGCAGAGACGGGTCCCCCACCTTGTCCCGAACCATGGATACCGTGTGTGTGGTGACCTCGCCCAGGGCGCGGATCTCGCGAACAAGGGCTTCCATTTCCGCCTCGTTGGCCCGGCAGAAAACAGAGTTCACTCCGACTTCCAGATTCTTGAAACAGCGGGCCATGCGTCCCAGTTCCCTGCAGGTTTCCATGGCCTTCCGCCGGGCGCCCGAAACGCCTCGGAGTCTGTCATGGGTTTCCTCCTGACCGTCCACGGAAACCTTTACAACGACCGTACTTCGTGGCGAACGTCGGACGATCTGGCTGACCTTGTCGACGATGAGATCCGTGGCGATTCCGTTTGTCGGGAGGAGGATGATGGAGGGCGACGAGTTTCTGTAAAAGGCTTCGACCACTTCTACCAGATCGGGCCGAAGAAAGAACTCTCCGCCGGATAAGGCGAGCCAGAGAAGACGTCCCGTATGTCTGGAAACCTCGGAGAGTTCATCAAGGGTGAGTTCCGGGGCATCCTCCCCCGACGGGGAGGTGCGGGAAAGATAGAAGCAGAAGGAACACCGGGCATTGCATTTCCTTGTGAGGAATACCGTGAGCTGCACAGGCCGGGTTTTCCGGAAAAGGCACGGCAGGAACCTGAGGGATGAAAATCTCACGGGTGGACCCGCTCAGCCGGCCACAAACCGACGGCCCGACCCTGCAGGTCCCGTCTCGGCCGAGGCGGGCAAAGGGACCAGAGCGGTGGTCTCAGGCTTGGCGCTGAACAGGACTTCCCTCAGGTGAGCCATATAGCCGAGGGCACTTCCCGTTTCGATGCAGAAGGGATAGAGGGCCGCGTAATAAAGAAAGAGGAGACCTGCCCGGACGGGCCCCGCGACACGACGAAACGCACGGAGGAGGTTTCGGTTGGTCCAAAAGACGCATGCGGCGAGAGCCCCACCCAGACAGGCCATCCAGACGGGGGGCACGGAGGCCTGCAACACCACGAGGAGGAGAAAGATACTGTGCATTCCCACGGTGACCTTCAGACTTCGGGACGCCGTCCCCGAGTCTGCGCACAGGTCCCGGTTCGCCAGGGAATATCTCGTCCAGTAAAAAGATTTTCTCCAGCCGTTACGGAAGGAGCGGTACAGGTTGAAGTTGAACACGTGCTGTACCAGGATGTCGGGCCTGATGAGAAGCCTGTATCCCGTCCGCCGGAGCCCGTGACTATACTCCACGTCCTCCAGAATGGGGAGGCGGTTCTCGGGAAACCCCCCGGTTTTCCAGAACGTCGTCGCCGCAATGGCCATGGCATGGCCCGCCACATAATCCGGAGAATCTACGTTTCGGAGCTCGGAATGGTGGATAAACACGGACTGGAAGAGGCTGAAGAAATCCCGGTCATGAGGCACAGGGGTATAGGTTCCGCCGACGATTACCGTTTCCCCCAGGCGATTCACCGCAGTTTCGACCCGACGCAAAGTGTCCTTCTGAAGCAGGCAATCCGCATCCGTGAAGAAAAGGATCTCTCCCGTGCTGTGCAGGGCGCCTGTCGTGCGCGCCCGCCCGGTCCCCGAGCGAAGGCTCAGTTCCACGAGACGGCACGGAAACGGCTGCGCGATTTCCCGGGACGTATCCGTGGACGCATCGTCCACCACAATGACCTCAAACGAACCATGGTCTGAGGCAAAGATGCTTTCAAGGCAAAGCGCCAGGGTGGCGGCCCCGTTGTAATTGGGCACGATGACTGAAATGCGAGGCCTGTTTTCCATGCCTCGACTTTTGCACGCACCGTGCCATGGGCGACGCCCGGCCCGCAAAGCAAACCGGGGGCCGGGGGTGGCCAAGGGTGGCCATTCAGAGAGCCTCTCCTGGCCCATATGGGACAACGGGACTCGGAAAAACACGGTAATCCGGTAAAACCCGGTGGTACGTATATTGCTGTTTCGGGATGCCCGTCATGGCAACACGCGTGCATATCGTCAGAGGACGAAAAGCGACATCCCAAGGAGGTCATCTTATGACAAGGAAACTATTTGCTGGTATCGGCATGGCTGTGGCCCTTGTTCTGCTTGCCGGAACGAGCTTTGCCGCCCAATGGGCCAATCCGTCTCTGCTGATAACCCCTGACCAGGTTAAATCGAACATCGAAAAACCCGACTGGGTCGTCGTGGACTGCAGGGACCTTGAGGACTACGTCAAAGGGCATATTCCCGGTGCCATCAGTTTGGGCAAAAGGTGCAAGAAGGCTCTCCGGGACTCAACGGCCCGCCTCTTCAACGATACGTCCAAGTACGAAAGCATCCTGAGCAAGGTGGGAATTGGCAACGACAGCCACGTGGTCTTTTACCACGGGAATCTGGATACCCTCCCTGATGCCACCGTGGGGTTCTGGATCATGGAATACCTCGGCCATGACAAGGTGCACCTGATTGATGGCGGTCTCGACGCCTGGAGGAAGAGCGGAAACCGGCTGGATACCACTCCGGTGAAGAAGGCCCCCAAGACCTTCAAGGCCAAGGTCCAGCACAACCTGGTGGCCACAACGGATGAAGTTCTGTCCATTGCAAACGGAAAGAAGAAAGGCGTTCAGTTTATCGACTCCCGGAGCAAGAAGGAACATGAGGGTACGGATATCCGGGCCCTCCGTGGCGGACACGTGCCGAACACCACTATGAATGTGAGCCACCTGGATACGCTCCAGAAGGTCAAGAACCCCAAGACCGAGAAGATGGACACGGTGGAGTACCTCGATCCCGACGCCTTGAACAAGAATTTCGGATCCCTCGACCGGAACAAGCGGACGGTGGCCTATTGCCAGACCGGCACCCGGTCCACGCTCACCTATTTTGAACTCCGGCTTATGGGATTCAAGGACCTGGCGAACTGGGATGAATCCTGGAGAGTCTACGCCAGCGATTTTGCCAACTATCCCGTTGAAGCCCCCAATGGCCAGCAATACTACAACTTTGACAAGGTCAACAAGGATATCAAGAAACTGACCAAGAAGCTGGACAAACTCGAAGAGACTCTGAAGAAACTGGACAACCAGACCGCGTCCAAGTAGTGAAGGGGGCTTTTGGAACACGGAGGGGGCCTCTCCCCCTTCGTGCCCCTGCCCTCAGGGTTTCTCGTGAAGCCCTGAACTCTAGAGGTGAAGGGGGATATTTATGGCGGAACAGAAGCAGAATGAAATAGTTGTGGACCGCGGCTCCAGCCAGTTTTCCGACCTGTGGAAGAAGGAAGACTATTGGGCGATCTGGCTCGGATTTGCATTGCTGATCATCGGCATGATGATTTTCTTTCCCCGGGCCCCGGAGGGGATGCAGGAAACCTTTGATAAATCCAATGCCACCATCAAGGCCGAGGCCGCACGCGCGCCGTTCAAGACCATTGCCTGGTACAAGGCTACCGACGCGAAGAAGAAACCCAAGGCCTCTGATTCGGACATCGGGAAGGCCATCAAGAAGTGGACCAGCAAGCCCCACGGATGGAAGAGCAATCCTTTAGATTCCTTTATCATGGGCAAGGAGCAGGCCGAAGCCAAGGCGGCTGCGGCTGTTCCCAAGTACGAAAAGGCCAAAGCGGTCGAGGGAGCGGCCCTGGCCCAGGCCCAGGAAGCCGAAGCGGCGGCTGAGGCGGCCGGATTCCAGGATGCGAGTCTGAACGCCTCGGCGAAAGCCTCCATCGACTCGTGGCGGGCCGCCCATCGGAAGGCTTCTGACGCAAAGAAGAAGACCAAGCCCGGCGCATACAATCAGATCCCGTATCTGTTTGGGCTCATGATTGCGCTGATGATCTTCTTCGGGATTGGCAAGCAGGTGATGACCGGCGATATGGCCAAGTTCATGGGGGGGTTCGTGTTTGTCTTCATCGTGGCCGTCTTGGCCTATGTCATGGAGGGCCAGGCGACAATGAAGGAATACGGCATCGGGTTTGCCGCATGGGCCATCATCTTCGGTCTGATCATCAGTAACACCGTGGGGACACCCAAATGGGTCATGCCGGCGGTACAGACCGAATACTACATCAAGACGGGTCTGGTGCTTCTGGGGGCCGAGATTCTTTTCGGCAAGATTCTTTCCATCGGCGTGCCCGGGATCTTTGTGGCCTGGGTGGTGACCCCCGTCGTGCTCGTCGGGACGTTCGTCTTCGGGCAGAAGGTCCTCAAGATGGAGTCCAAGACGCTCAATATCACGATCTCGTCCGACATGTCCGTCTGCGGGGTTTCGGCCGCCATTGCCACGGCTGCCGCATGCCGGGCCAAGAAGGAGGAACTGACCCTGGCGGTGGGTCTGTCGCTGGTCTTCACCGCCGTCATGATGGTGGCCATGCCGGCTTTCATCAAGGCGGTGGACATGCCCCATGTGCTTGGGGGCGCGTGGATGGGCGGGACCATCGATGCCACCGGTGCTGTGGCCGCGGCCGGCGCCTTTCTTAGCGAGCAGGCCCTTTACGTGGCGGCCACGGTCAAAATGATTCAGAACGTGCTCATCGGAGTCATCGCCTTCTGCGTGGCGGTCTACTGGTGCGCCCGTGTGGATTGCGTTCCGGGCCAGCAGGTGCAGGCGATGGAAATCTGGTATCGGTTTCCGAAATTCGTGATCGGGTTTATCGGGGCGTCCATCATCTTCTCTCTCATGACCCAGACCATGGGGAGTGATGTCGCCTACAGCGTGGTGGACCACGGGGTTCTCAGGGGCTTTACCCGTATCCTTCGTGGCTGGTTCTTCTGCCTCGCCTTCACGAGCATCGGTTTGGCCACGAACTTCCGAGAGTTGGCCCATTATTTCAAGGGAGGAAAACCCCTCATTCTGTATGTCTGCGGACAATCCTTCAACCTGGCTCTGACGCTGCTCATGGCCTACATCATGTTCTACAAGGTGTTCCCCGAGATCACCGCGAATATCTGATATGGACATCACCGCGTCAAACTCCACGTTTTTCCATCACCGGGGCTCTCATGGCGGGAGACTAGTGGTTGTCAGGAAATGGGCTGCGCTCATCGCCTCGCTCGTGGCCGTATGGGCCTTTGCGTTCCTATTCGCGCCGTGGCTCCAGCAACACGTGTCACCGCTTCAGACACTGGGCCGCTTTGTTCGGGATACGGGGATAGAGGCGAGTGCCCTGTACTATACCGAAGTGGCGGAAACCTCCGAGGCCGAACTCGTCCTCAGAAGTACTTTCGAATACTCCTTCAATCAATAAGCTTACCCCCCTGGGGCGGCGGGTCCTTTTGGGATCCCCGCCCCGTTTCTCTTCTGACGCGCCCAGGGATGAAACCCGGAAGCGTCCGTTTCCCTCCGAACCGCCATACGCGCTCCGGGCGCTAGTTGATCCGCCCGGCAATCCATCCGTCTACAGACCACCGACCGGCGCCTTTGATCATCAAGGCCAGGCAGATCGCCAGGGCGAGAATGTGGTATTCGAAGCCTTCGCCCTTCTGGTTGCCAAACCAGTTCATGAAGAAGCCGTTCGGCCAATGAAGCATGAACGTGGCCACGACCATGATGTTTGCGACCCCGAAGGCCGCGAGCCGCGTGAAGAAGCCGGCGATCAGGGCCAGAGCACCGAAGAATTCCGTCATGATCACGAGAAAGGCGAGTACGGCCGGAATGCCCAGTGCGCCGGTAAAGAACTCCATGGTTCCGCTGAAGCCGCCGCCTCCAAACCATCCGAGTAGCTTCTGCGCGCCATGTGGGAAGAACACGATTCCCAGAAGTCCCCTTAGTATCAGTTGAGACGTTTCCGATTGTGTTTGAAAGAATGCCTTTACCATCCTTGACCTCCTTCCGGACCAGCAAGAGCCGTCCTACCCTAGGGTTCCTTTGTTTGAAGGCCGAGTTTTCGACACAGTCGTCCAAGTTCGTGTTGTTCGGTTGTATTGAGGATGCTCATTTCCCGTCGAACGATCTCTGCATGGCGGGGAAACACGTTTCTAACCAGCTGCGTTCCCTTCCTTGTCAGATGAACCTCGACGGCTCTCCGGTCTTTAGGGTCCGGTTGCCGTCGGACCAGCCCTCTCTTCTCCATGTTGTTCAGGACGTGCGTCATGTTACCGGTGCTTTTCAGAATCTTCCGGGCGAGACTCCGCTGGGAGAGGGGCCCCACGTGGTACAGTGCTTCCAGCACTCCGAACTGGCTCACCGTGAGCCTGTACGCCGCAAGGTGTCCGTGTATCCGGGTGCTGACCGACTCTGCAGACCGGGCCAGTTTGACCCATGCGCCAAGGGCCAGTCGGTCTGTCCTCTCTCTTGAATCTCCTGTCTCCATGATTCAGGTTAACACGGGATTGTTTGATATCAAACAATATGGCCCTCGAACGGAAGACGGGTCCATCCTCACGGGTTTTCAGTTACCACGGCGAGGGCCAGAGGGCGCGGCGCTCCCGCTGATCAGGAAACGGGGAGCGTGACCGTTATGGTGGTTCCGGTGCCGGGGGCCGATGTAATGTCCAGAGAGCCCCCGTGTTCCTGAACGAGCATTTGGGTGATGGAAAGCCCAAGTCCCGAACCGCCGGTGGATTCCTTCGTTGTGAAGAACGGTTTTCGTGATTGTTCGAGAGTTTCCTGAGACATGCCTGTTCCGTTGTCTTCCACGAGAATCAGGACCTTCTCCTTTCCGGACTCGTACCGGGTCGCTATCGCCACGCGGCCGGTCGCGTCCGTCAGGGACTCGAGGGCATTAACCAGGAGATTGATCACGATCTGTTCGAGGGATTGTGCGTTTCCCCTGATACTTGGAACATGATCGTCCAGCGTTATACTGAAATGGTCCGTCATCTGGTGAATTCGATGCTTGAGGAGCATCACCGCATCCTCAACGACCTTGTTGACCTTCACGTCGCCGAGAGCCATCGAATCGTGTTCCCGGGCATACCCCATGAGGTTCCGGATGATTCTTGCGATCCGGTTGGAGCCGCTCTCAATGTCTGCCAGCGCCGAAGGGATCGACTCTTTGGCCTCTGCGACCGAAAGCCCTCCAAGGGAAGCGATACGAACCCCGGAGCAATGATCCAGAACCTCCAGAAGGTCCCGGCAGACCTCTGCCAGCATCTGAACATTGGTTCGGATCAGCTGGTTGGGATTATTGATGTCGTGGGCGAAGCCGCTGACCATGGTTCCGAGGAACTCCATCTTTTCAGCCTGAACCAGTCTTTCAAGGCTCATTCGCCACTGGCTTCGGAGGTGGACCGTCTCTGTAACGTCAAAGAGAGAGCAGAAAACGATGGGTTCCCCGCCGGCGGTCAATCGTCTGATGTGCACCGAGATGACTCGGGGATTGCCCAGGTGGGTGACGAACCTGGCTTCTGAAATGCTGTCAAGATGTGTCATGTCCGCCGGAGACATCATAAGGGAATCAATATGTCCATGACTCTCCGGTGAGACAAACGCCGAGAGTTTTATCCCGCGGCAGTCCGCAAGGCCGCATTCGAGCAGTTGCAGGGCTGCGTCATTGGCATCGAGGATCTCTGCAGTCGAAGCGGCCAGAATCAGGACGGGCGAAGGACTCCGCTTGAAGAGATACCGGAGTCTCTTCTCGCTGTCTGAAAGTTCCCGTGTCCGTGCTTCCACCCGTGACTCGAGTTCCCGATTGATATTCAGAATACGCTCCTCCTGGAGGACCCTCTCCGTAATATCGCGGACGACAATCACCGCCACGGGATGCTTGTTCCGGTCAAGGAACACGGCCCGCGAATATTCGACAGGAAATGTGTCTCCGTTACTCCGTTTCATCCGGGTGCGCCTGAGGTTGAAGGCGGCTGAATCCTCTCCGGTTGGTTCCCGGAAGACCTCACCGGGCAGCACCTCACTCAGGCGGGCTGGTTCCATCTGCCGTAAATCGGCCAGCGTCCACCCCAAGAGATGCGCTGTCGCAGGATTGCAGGCAATCACCTCCCTTGCTTCCAGCCGCACGACTACCACAGCATCACGAAAACTCCGGAAAACGCTTTCCAAAAGCAGACGGGATTCCTCCAGGCGGCCAAAGGCTTCCTCAAGCGCTTGAAGGGGCAGACGACGGATGAAAAGGTAAAAGCCCCCCCCTGCAAGAGCAGAGACGAGAAGCACAAAGAAGGTCCGCCACAGGAGGGGCCGGAGCGTTTGGCTGATCTCAACGAATCCGGCCAAACGCCCTGCGTCATAGAAGGGGCTCGTACGTACGAGCAGAGGCTCGGGAAGGATCAGGCCGTTACTGGCGAGTTCCTCGAGGTTCACGTCAAGAACGCGACGCTTGTGTTCGAGGAAAGGGATACTTTTCAGATCCAAGAGGGAGATCAATCGCTCCTCCATGAAACGCCAGCGCCCGGTGTTGGATCCCACGAACTGACTCGTGATTTCGGCGTTGATTTGCGCCTCCGTATCGATCCCCGTGGCATGATACTGATAGGAAAGAGCAAAGTAGAACACGGGACCCAGCAAGGCAATCATCAGGCCGATGACCAAAGAAAGTCGGCGCGTCAGCTTGATGATATGGATCGGAGAATCAGGCATCAGGGGGTCTTTACGGGCAGACTGCCGTTCGTTTTCAGGATGCCGGCCCCGGTTTCTGACAGAATGAACCGGATGAATTCCTGCACATGGGGCGCGGGTTGCAGGGGGGTCACCAGCCGAAACAGGCGGACGTACGGATAGCGGCCGTTTTCCACCAAGTCCAGGGTCGGTTGGACACCGTCGAGAGAAACTATCTTGAGTGGTCGGGCTTCGGACACGACCTGGCAGAGGGTTGAAATCCCAAAGGCTCCCGGAATTTCTCCCACCTTGTCTGCCGCTTCCTGGTCTGTAAGGGCCACGATCATCCCTTGCCGTTTGTAGGCGAGAGGAACAGCCCTTTCCATCTCAGGCCCCAGGGATTTGAGAAAATCGACTTCGGATTCGCGTTCCGGTCGCATGATCAATCTGAGGGGAGTTCCATCCGGCCATGAATCTGTTTCTCCGGAATAGATGCGTGCGAGTTGCTCCAGAGACATTTCCGAAACAGGGTTTTTCTCAGGAACCACGAGGACGAACGGGCATTGGGCAAATTCCACGGCAACGGCCTTCTCCTTCTCGCTGTCTTTGAGTGCTCGACCACTCAAGCCGATGTCGATGGAACCCCGGATGACGGCCTTGATGCCTCCTCCGCTTCCCAGGCTGGGCAGGATGGTCACCTTGATTTCCGGATGCAGGGCCATATAAGCCTTGCCCATGCGCTGCAGGGTGCCCAGAGCCGACCCGGTTCCGCCCACCGTGATCGTCTCCGCTGTTGCGGCGCCGGGAAGGGAGATAAAGAGCAACCCTGCAAACAGAAGCCCGGTGAAGGTAAAGCGCTCTACGGAATAACGTCGCGGGCGAAGTGAGGTCATCTGTCTCCTCCTGAAATGACTTGCCATTCTGACTCCTGTCTTCCGTAAAGGTATACAGGAGGCCACCGCTTCATGAGGCCACAAAGCGTGTCTTCCGATTCTACTCTAGCAGGATACGCGTCAGGTGACTCGCGTGCTGTTGTCCCTCATTCGTATCGGACACGATCCGGATTTGGTCCGGACGGCCTACCCCCAGGCCCAGTTCCGCCGCCCGCGTGATCTGGGTCTGTTCGAAGACCCGCTTATCCATGATAGCCTTCTTCGATCCAAGTTCTTTCAAGAGGGCGACGCCCACCGCATCGACTGCAATCCGGTCGGTGCCGGCGAGGATGACCCCGGCGTGCTTCCGGCGGCCGGTCATGGGCCCGCCGTCTACAAACGCCTCGATGCCATCCAGGAGGATGAGAGAGGGCTGGTAGGCCAGGTTGACCTCGGCAATCATCTTCTCCATGTTGAGAAACGAGGCATGCAACTCCAGCATGTTTCGCTTGTGCGTAATCCCGATGCCAAGCTTCAGGGACATCGTAAAGACGCCGCCAAAACCGTGGGTCTTCAGGCAGCACGTGGCCACCACGCAGGATGCATCCCGGAACGGCCTGGCCACGTCAAATCCCTTTCGCCAGTGGAGTTTCTGGTCGGGACAGAACCGGACCCAGTCGGCTTCGGGAAGTTCTTCCAGATTGAGGAGGTCAAAGCCGAATTCTCGTGCGAGGTCGGGAAGGCCCTTCTGCGCGATCACGTTGGCCGTGTCGGCGGGACCGCTCCGGTCGGCGACCGTGATTCGAACCGCTCCCATGCCTTTAAGGTTCCGCACCAGATGGCTGAGCGTATCGTTGTGCGTGCTTCCCGGATACGGGTCGGCCGTATTGAAGTTTGGTTTGAGGAGGACGTCCTTTCCCGACACCGGGTTTTCACCGAGCAGGCTGAGGGCCCGGCGGATCCCATCGGCGCGATCACGGCTCTGGATCAGGGTCACGGTGGTCATCATAGTTGGGACGAGGGTTCGAACAGCCCTCAGCTCCGACTTATGGACTCGATATAGGGTCCCATGTGTTCGGGGGTCAGTCCGGCCTCTGCAGCCATCTCCCCCCAGCTCCGGTTCTCCTGACGAAGCGAGCGGGCCAGATCGCCCGCCGGTACGTTCAGGCGACGCGCCAGACCGAGGGCGAGGACACGGTCCCGCACGTTCTCGAGACCGAGCGTTCTCAGTTGAATGACTTCGGCCGGTTCGATGGAGAAGAAACGGGCGAGGGTGGCATCTTCCAGATGCTCCATGACGCGTGTGTCACCCCGGGCCAGAACATCGGCAAAGCCGGGTTCAATCGTTTCCGGTTTGAGGCCGGTTTGCGTGAGGACTTCAGGCCAGGGGATGTGCTTAAACCTCAGATCCAGGATCTCCCGATAATCAATCTCCCCACGGCGGCTGATATAGAAGGCGGCCAGCAGTTCCTCGAGAGGAGCACCGTTCATCCGCATCATGACGATATCCTTCTTGGATACGTGGAAAAAACGCGCCACCAGGGAATTGACGGCCGTGGCCCGGAGGTAATCGTCGACCCCAAAACGGTCCTCCGGGTTATAACTTCGATTCTTGAAGCAATGGCAGCCTCCCGCCATCTCGGCATGAACAGGCCTGGAGCCCGTCAGAACGAACAGCGTCAGCGCCATGACCAGGAAACGGGTGTTAGGGAAATGAAGCCTCGCCATCAGGGAGTTCCTTGAGACCATAATCCACGTAGGGGTAAACCCACGCATCGGTCCCCGTTCCATTATAACGGGACCCCTTGCGCCTGTAACCCTTGGGTCCGAGGGAGTTCCCGCATTGACAGGGCAGGGGTTCCATGGGATAAGAGGAAACAGGGACGTCACCGGCCACGCGAGGAGGGTTCATGCCTGTATTCGGATGGAAGGGTTCACTTCTTCTGGCCATTCTTCTGGCAACTCCGGGCTCGGGTTGGTCCGGCAGTCTGCCCCTGAACACGATCCGTCTGCCCCCAGGCTTCTCCATTCATGCTTTCGCCGAGGGCCTGGAGGACGCACGCTCAATGACTGTCAGCCCTCAAGGGACGCTTTATGTAGGTACCCGGAAGGCGGGAAAGGTTTACGCGCTTCAGGATCTGGACGGGGACAAGCGGGCAGAGAAGGTCTACGTGATTGCCCGGGGGCTGGAAATGCCCAACGGCGTGGCCTTCCGGGAGGGCAGTCTGTACGTGGCGGAGGTGTCCCGCGTAATTCGGTATGACGGGATAGAATCACGGCTGGTCGACCCTCCCCGACCGGTAATCTTCCGGGAGGATTACCCCGGAGACCGGCACCACGGGTGGAAATTCGTTCGATTCGGGCCGGACGGCAGGCTGTATGTCCCAGTGGGCGCTCCGTGCAATGTCTGTGCCCCGGCTGACCCCTATGCTTCGCTCACACGGCTGAGCCGCGACGGCGTCACCCGGGAGGTTTTCGCCCGTGGAATCCGCAATACCGTGGGATTCGACTGGCACCCGGGAACCCGGGAACTCTGGTTTACGGACAACGGACGCGACTGGCTCGGAGATGAACTTCCTCCGGATGAACTCAACCGGGCTGAGCGCGAGGGGCTGGATTTCGGATTTCCCGCGTGCTTCGGCCGTTCCGGCGTGGACCCGGATTACGGCCACCCGGGCGGATGCCAGGGGACGGTGCCGGCGGCAGTGGAACTGCCGGCGCATGTGGCCCCCCTCGGCGTGCGCTTCTATACGGGGGAGAGGTTTCCCATGGCCTACCACCGTCAACTCTTCATCGCAGAACACGGCTCCTGGAACCGGAGCACGCCGCGTGGATACCGGATTACGACCGTAAACCCTGAGGCAGGGGACCTGCAGGGCAGTTACCGCGTTTTCGCCGAAGGATGGCTGAGCAGGGGGCGGGCCTGGGGGCGGCCGGTAGACCTTGAAATTCTCTCCGACGGTTCTCTTCTCGTCTCCGACGATAAGGCCGGAGCCATTTACCGGATTACCTATGAGGGACCTCCCTAGTTTCTTGAATTTGGCCTCTTTCAGCCGATAGAATAACGCCCTTGATTCTGCGGAGAGGTGTCCGAGCCTGGCCGAAGGAGCACGACTGGAAATCGTGTAGGCGCTAATACCGTCTCGAGGGTTCAAATCCCTCCCTCTCCGCCATAAAATGCCTTAGGTTTCTCCCCAACTCCCTTGGATTTGGGGGGTTTTTGCGGTCAGGGACCCGGGCCCCGCGCATCGTGGCGCCGCCGAACCCCGCCAGGTCCGGAAGGAAGCAACGGTAAGTGGTCGTTGCGAGTGCCGCGGGTCATCCCGGGCCCCTGGCTGCAAAAACCCACGCCCAGGGAAGCCATACCGATGCAGGAGCCGACGAGCATGTACACCCAACCAACTTCTCCCGGGTTCCAGGCGGATACCCTCAGCCTCTCCTCTCTCGTATGAGTTACCTGGTTCTTGCGCGCAAGTGGCGGCCCCTTTCCTTCAGCGAACTGGTTGGGCAGGATTCGGTGGTCCGGACGCTCACCAATGCCCTTGAACAGGGACGCGTTGCGCATGCCTATGTGTTTTCGGGGCCCCGGGGCGTGGGCAAGACGACGACCGCCCGGATTCTTTCCAGGGCGCTGAACTGCGAAAAGGGTCCCACGCCGACCCCGTGCGGCGTGTGTCCGGCCTGCACGGCCATTACCGAGGGTTCGGCGGTGGATGTGATCGAGATCGATGGGGCGTCAAACCGCGGGATCAACGAGATCCGCGAACTGCGGGAAGCGGTCCGGTATGCCCCCTCGAGTGGAAAGTACAAGGTTTATATCATCGACGAAGTGCATATGCTGACGAAGGAGGCCTTCAACGCTCTCCTGAAAACCCTTGAAGAGCCGCCGGCTCACGTCGTCTTTATCTTTGCCACGACATCTCCCAAAAACATCCCGGTCACGGTGCTTTCGCGCTGCCAGCACCTGAGCTTCCGGCGGATTCCCAAGGCCCGCATCATGGAACATCTGGCCTTCGTATCGGAACAGGAGAAGGTGACCATCACCCCGGGGGCCCTTGAGATGCTCGCGCGCGTGTCCGAAGGAAGTGTTCGGGATTCCCTTACGGTACTGGACCAGGCCATGGCCTTCAGCATGGATATCCGTGAAGAGGACCTGCAGGCCATGCTCGGTCTTCCCGAGAGGGGACTGCTCTACGAGCTGGCCGGACTGCTGTTGCGTGGGGACCGCGCCGGAATCCTCCAGATGATCCAGAACCTTTCGGATGCGGGGCACGACCTTCGTGCTTTTCCCAAGGAACTGGTTTCGCTTTTCAGAAATCTGATGGTCGTGAAGATTGCCGAGCGACCGGCCAGCCTTCTTGAGCTTCCTGAGGACGAGATCCTTGATTTGAAGGCCCTGGCCGAGGAATCGGAGGTCGAAGAGCTGACGCTGATGCTCAACGAATTCCTGAACCTGGAGGGGCAGATCCGTTCTGTGACGATGCCGAGATATCTCATGGAGCTGTCCTTCATCAGGGCTTCTTTTCTGAAGGGGTCGACGTCGCTTCAAAGTATTCTCGACCGTCTGCAGTCCGGAGGAGGAACGGAAGGGATGGAGAGCACCCCCCCCCGGGCGTCCGTGTCCCGGACCCCGAAGGGGCGAACGGCCGGTTCGGGGCCGGGCCCTGCCCAGACGGCCGCACCCGAGACGGCTTCAGAGCCTGAAGCCAGGCCCGCCGCAAGCCCGCGGAATGATGCCGGGCCTCAGGCCAAGGAAACTTCAGCAGAATCCCTCTCATGGAATGATGTGGTCCGGAGGGTCGACCAGACCAATCATCCGCTGGCCATCAAGCTTTCGCAGGGCAAGGTGGAGGGAACTCACGGGGGCGCCCTTCAGGTGGCCTTTGCCGTAGAAAACCCGGATTTCTTCATCGGATCACTCCGTAGAAGTCTCCAGGAGGTGGAAAAGGCGGCTTCTGAACTGGCAGGCCGAAAGGTTCGGGTGAATTTCGTGGCCGCCGAGGTTGAGGAGACGGACCGGGTGAAGACCGGTGCGGAACTCCGAAACGAGATATCGAAGGACCCCATCGTCCAGTCGGCGATAGAAATATTTGATGCCAAGGTGGTTGACGTGCGGCCCCTGGAGGGGTTGTACGAAAACGGAGGTAACTGATGTCAAAGAAGATGATTGGCGGGCTGATGAAGCAGGCGCAGAAGCTGCAGGAGGAGATGGCACGTATCCAGGCCGAAGCGGCCCAGCGTACCGTGGAGGCCACGGCGGGCGGCGGGATGGTCACGGCCGTAGCCAACGGGGCCAATGAAGTGGTCAGTATCCGGATCGAGAAGGACGTGATCAATCCAGAGGATGCCGAAATGCTCCAGGACCTTGTGGTGGCCGCAGTGAACGGGGCCCTGAGAAAGGCCCAGGAAGGGATGCAGCAGGAGATGGCCCGGCTGACCGGGGGCTTGAACGTGCCGGGTCTGGGAGACCTGGGGGGGATGTTCGGTCGCTGAGGATCAGACGACGCGACCTATGGAAGATCCGTGAGCCTGGGAATCGTAGAAAACCTCATCGCAGAACTGTCGAAACTTCCGGGGATCGGTCGCAAGTCCGCCCAGCGACTGGCCTTCTTTATCATGACCATGAGCAAGGAGGAGGCGCGAGGGCTGGCTGCCGCCATTCTCGAGCTCAAGGAACGGGCGGGTTTCTGTCAGCAGTGTTTCAATATCACGGACACGGAGCTCTGTCCCGTTTGTCGGGACCCGGGGCGCGATGCCTCGCGGATCTGCGTCGTCGAGGAGCCCAGCAACCTGGTCGTCATCGAGAATACCCGGAGTTACAGGGGGCTTTACCATGTGCTTCTGGGGAGCCTGTCGCCGCTGGACGGCCTGACCCCGGAACGGCTCAAGATTCGTGAACTTCTGGAACGTGTGGCCCGGGGAGGCGTCGAGGAAGTGATCCTGGCCACGAACCCCAATACGAAAGGCGAAGCCACGGCTCAGTACTTGGCCTCGCTTCTGAAACCCATGCAGGTCCGTGTGTCGCGTATCGCCTATGGTCTGCCGATTGGCGGCGATATCGAATTTGCCGACGAGGTGACCCTCACCAAGTCCCTCGAGGGACGCCGGGAGATCTAAAAAGGTTCAAAGGATGGGTTCGTAGGCGTAGATCCGGACGACAAATGGGGGCATGGTGACCTCGTTTCCGCCTTCCTCCACGCGAAGGGAAATACGAACCGCTCTGGGAAGTTTCTGCTGCCGATCTTCTTCCTCCAGGTCCCATTCGTCGAGCCAGGTTCCCTGCGTTTCGTCCTCCTTGATCTCCAGGTACTCGAAGGCAATACTCCGCACGTACGGGTCGACGAGCAAGGCTCCGCCCGTACCCTCGTCTTCCAGAACATCGGCGTTGAAGAAGTACGATTCGCGCAGGAAGAGCCCGCCGCCGTCCACGTAGAACCGAACCCACCGCAGTCCGGGAAGATTGGCCAGGTCATCGCGATAGATATCGATGTCGGTGCTGACAAAGCCCAGGGAGTCGGATTTCCCGTCGAAAAAGATCAGGGTCTCTTCCGGAGTCCTGCGCACATAGGGATAAAGGGAGTGAATCACCGGGGCAATTCGATCGACCAGGGTTCTGAAATGCTGGCTTTCGTCCATGCGTCGCTCCCCCCGTTCCATGGACCGGTGCGCCAGAACGATGGCCCCGTAAATGACCCCCAGAACAATGGCCGTAATGGTGAGGGCCAGGACAACCTCGATCAGGGTGGCTCCCCGGTTCCCGGGGTCACTGTTCCTGTAGGAATTCATTAACGGTCTTTCTTGCCCGGAGTTCCACGTAGCCCGTTGAACCCCAGCTCACCTGAACCTGTACGTCGAAGACGACGGCTTGCTCATCCTCACCCGGCTCCACCCGCACGATGGACGTACGGTAACTGTACGTGTCGTCGATACGGCCTGAATCGCCCCCTTCTTCAGGAGGATCCTGGGCGAGGGCGTTGTCCATCACGGACCGGGCATGGATGATCGCCCAGCTGCGAACGTCGGCCCGGGCGGCCAGTCCGAGTCCCGCGCTGAAGCCCTGGAACAGGGTTACAAAAGCGAGCCCCAGGATGGTGACGGCCACGAGAACTTCGAGAAGGCTGAAACCCCGTCGCCCACACTCTGCGCGAAACCGGGGGATGCCGTGAGGCGGTGAAAGGGAAACCCGGAACGAAAAGCCGCGCCTCACGAGGGTCATGGGGAGATCGAGACCCTGCCCAGAATGGGGTCCACTGAAACCACCGCCTCGCGTCCCTTTCCGTTTTTCAGGATCACGTCGCCGCCCGTGGAATAGCCTCTTGGAAAGAAGGCCACGACCGTATCGGAGATATCGTACCCTTCCGGGAGCGAGCGAGAGGTCCCCTCGGGCTGACCCTCGCGTTCGATCCAGTAATAGGGCCTTCCTTCCACATCGAAGTCGGTGTGGAACGAGTATTCCATGCGATCCATGATAGCGTTCTGGCGCGCCTTCTTGAGGATGACGGAGATTCGACGAACCTCGCCCAGAAATTCAGTCTTGTCCTTGCGCCGCCCCACCTCCACGATGGTCAGGGTGGTTGCCATGCCGAGGATCACCAGGACGACGATGAGTTCAAGCAGGGTAAACCCGCAAGCGTTCCCCCGCGACCCGAGGGCCAATCCGGAGGCTCGGGAAGCGTACGTGCCAAGGGGACGGGGGCGGCTGTTCAAGCGCGTTCCGTGGAAAAGACGTTGGTTCAGGCCGCGGCAAGGCGGCCGGCCTTTTGCCCGGGCGCCTTGACTGGGTTCCGTGTCACTCCCAACTGTTTATGTCTTCACCTTCACCGGTCCCTCCGGGCTGGCCGTCGAGTCCGTAAGAAGACAGTTCAAACTCGGCTCTGGACCCCGGCGCCACGTAGACGTACGGGTTCTGCCAGGGGTCTGTCGGCACCGCCTTCTTGAGGTAGGGACCGTCCCACCCCTTGACCCCGGGGTCCCGTTCCAGGGCGGCGAGTCCCTCGGAGCTGGTGGGATACCGGCCCACATCCAGCCGGAAACCGTCCAGGGCCGCTTCGATTTGAGCCATCTGCGTCCGGGCCGTACCCCGCTTGGCCTTTCCCACGTTCTTGAAAAGACGAGGGCCCACGATGGAGGCAATAGCCGCGAGGATGACGATCACTACCATCAGTTCAATAAGGGAGAAGCCGCGTTGCCTCCGCTTCTTTCCCGAAAGTTTCTGCTCTGTGCCTTGGTTCTGCATATTCATCATGACCTCCAGATCAAATCATTGATGCCCGTCCCTAGGGGCTGAGGGCCGCTTCTCCGTCAGATAGGGACCTCGTAAATGCTGAAGATGGTGACCAGAATGGATAGTACGATAAACCCGACCAAAACGGCCATAAACAGAATGATCGTGGGCTCCAGCAGACCCAACAGCCGTTTCAGCGTGCGGCGGGATTCCTCCTCGTAGCGTGAAGCCACGTGCAGCAGGGTCTCCTCGAGCCGACCCGTCTCTTCCCCCACGCCCACCATGTGGGCCACGAGAGGCGGAAAAAGCGCATTCTCACGAAAGGGCCCGGCCAGACCCTTGCCCCGACTGACCCCATCCTCCACGTTTGCCAGGCTCTGGCTCAGAACCTGATTCCCCAGCACATCTCTCGAGATCCGGATGGCGTGGAGCACGGGGACCCCGCTGGTGAGCATGGTTCCCAGGGTCCGGCAGAAACGGGATACGGCTACGCGGACGTGGAGGTCTTTCACAAGAGGAATTCTGAGTTTGTACCCGTCGATCAGCAACCGCCCCTCTTCCGTCCGGGCGTACATACGCACGACCAACACCAGCCCCCCCAGTCCGAGGATGAGAGCCCACCAGAATTTCGCCATGAAATCACTCAGCGCAAGAAGGATCTGCGTACTCAGGGGAAGGCTCTGGCCGAGATCAAGAAAGATCGAAGCAAACCTGGGCACCACGTACACCAGCATCACGGCCACCGCGAGACCTCCGACGACCACAAGAAACGCGGGATAGATGAGTGCAGTCCGCACCTCCTCCTTGAAGGCCTTCGATGTCTCCAGGAAGGAGGCCAGTTTGCCCACGATCTGTTCCAGAACGCCCCCGGCCTCCCCGGCCCTTATCATATTCACGTACAGCCTGGAAAACACCTCGTGCCGGGAAAGAGCCTGAGAAAGAGCCTGGCCTCCCTGGATGTCCTTGAGCACGGTGGCCACGAGGTCCCGCATGGCCTTCTTTTCCGAGAGACTGGCGAGAATGACCAGGGCACGGTCGACGGGGACCCCTGCTTCCAGAAGTCCTCCGAGCTGCTGGGTGAAGGTGAGAATATCAATATCGCGAATGCGCTCGAACTTGAATAAGGGCTTTGATTCGGTTTCAAAGGACAAGGACAAGGGCGTGAGCCCGTCTGCGTGAAGCTTCCCCTTGGCCTCGAATTCTGTTTCGGCCTCCAGGGAGCCCCGGATCTTCTGTCCCTGCCGGTCAACGGCACGATATTCAAAGACAGGCATGTCGTAGGTTATCACACGCCCAAGGGAGGGTCAAACAGCGTAACCGTCCGCTTCTTCAATGAAAATCTGCTGTGGAGGAGCTGCAAAAAAGGCCCGGGGACTCGGCTTTGCCGTGTCCCCGGGCGGAGAGCGATTGAGACGCGTGTTCCGTCCCTTTACATGAGAAACTTCTTCGGGTCGCGGTATTCGTGGCACATGACACAGTCCTTCTTGGCCTGGGCGGCCGTCACCTTCCAGATGTGGGGTTTGTGGCACGAGTTGCATTCCAGTCCCATGGACTCGATGTGCATCTGGTGCGCCCCGGTGATCGGAATGTTCTGATGACACGAGAGGCAGATCTTCCAGTCCGGCCGTGCCTTTACATGTGGCTTGTGACAGGTATAGCAGTCAAAGGCCATGGCGCCGTTCTTCTCGGCGATCGTGATCTTGATCGCGTTGTCCACGACCTCCTGGGACGGCACGTGGTGGCGCGTGTCCAGGGTATCCCCGGCCAGAACCTCCTTCTGGTACTTTTCATCGCCGTGACAGTAGAGGCATTTTGCACGGTCCGGCTTGTTGTCCCGGGTCCGGTCGGTATGGCAGTTCAGGCAGGCCAGGTTCTCCATCCCGGCTCCGTGGACCTCCTTGTTTTCATGGCAGCGAACGCAAAACCGTTCCTCGGCCGTGAACCTGTGGGTGATGTATCCATGGCACTTGGCGCATTCGATCTGCTCCATGAAATAGTGCTTGGCATGCCCCCTGGAGTTGTTGATCTTCACCGCTTCGGGAAACTTCTCGTTCTTCTCCCAGTGACAGCTCACACAGAATTTCCAGGGCACGATGGTTTTGCCATGCCGCTCCGGCACCGAGGTCGGCCGGTGAAGCACGAACGTGATGAGCAGATTGTTCTGTTCGGCGATGGAAAGGTGATGACAATCGTGGCAGTTGACGTCCTTGTGTTCACTGGTGGCCCAGGCATCGTAGGCCGGCTGCATGAGATGACAGCTCACGCAGAACTTGGGATTGTTCTGGGTGAAATCATAAAACTTGAACGCAATGATCCCACCGAGAACGATGATGACCAGAAGGAGAAGGGCGATCACGATCTTCCCCTTCACGGTGATTTTTTCCTGAAACATTTCCTTGATATTCATGACTGCTGATCCCCCGTGTGCGATGCAATTTTGAATCTATATGCAATCGGTCAGGACTCCTTCAGAGCCTCGTAGGCGGCCCTGACCGTTTTTTCAATATCCCGCGGTGTGTGAGCAAGACTCATGAACCCGGCCTCAAACTGGGACGGCGCGATGTTGACCCCCCGTTTGAGCAGGCCCATGAAGAAGCGTGAGAAGCGGGCGGTGTCCGCCGTCTTTGCCGTTTGGTAGTCCACGACCTCTGTGTCCGTGAAATAGGTGCAGAACATGGTCCCGGCCCGATAGAAACGGGCGGCCACGCGGGCCTTCCGGGCCGCGTTCTTAAGCCCCCTCTCCAGCATCCGGCAGCTGGATTCGAGCTTTCTGTAGGTGTCTTTCCGGGCAAGCACCTTAAGCGTCTCAATGCCTGCGGTCATGGCAATGGGGTTCCCTGATAGGGTTCCGGCCTGGTAAACAGGGCCTTCGGGTGCGATTCTTGACATGATGGCTTCCTTGCCGCCGTACGCCCCTACCGGCAGGCCGCCGCCGATGACCTTGCCGAGGCAGGTAAGGTCCGGGTCGATCCCGTAATGAGCCTGGGCTCCGCCGAAAGCAACCCGGAAACCCGTCATCACCTCATCAAAGATGAGCACGATGCCGTACTTCCTGGTTTCCGAGCGAAGCGCTTCAAGGAACCCCGGCTGCGGAAGGATCAGTCCCATGTTTCCGGCCACGGGCTCAACGATCACGCAGGCAATGGACTTCCCCTCCTGGCGGAGTACCGCCCGAAGAGCCTTGACGTCGTTGTAGGGCAGGGTGATGGTGTTCCGGGCATATCCCTTTGGAACGCCCGGACTGTCCGGGACGCCAAGGGTCATGGCGCCGGAACCTGCTTTCACCAGCAGTCCGTCCGCATGGCCGTGGTAGCATCCTTCGAATTTGATCATCTTTTCCCGGCCAGTAAACCCCCGGGCGGCCCGGATGGCGCTCATGGTGGCTTCGGTCCCGGAGTTCACCATGCGAACCCGATCCATGGAGGGGTAAGCCTCAAGGACCCGGTTTGCGAGCTCTATCTCGAGCTTCGTGGGTGCGCCAAAACTCGTTCCCTTGTCTGCGGCCCGCTTGATCGCCCGGATCACGTTTCCCGGAGCATGGCCCAGAATCATGGGGCCCCAGGAGAGGACATAATCAATGTAGGCATTTCCGTCGATGTCGTAGATTCGGGAGCCTTTGGCCCGGTCGATGAAAACGGGCGTTCCCCCCACGGACTTGAAGGCCCTCACGGGGCTGTTCACCCCACCGGGCATCAGCAACTTGGCTTTCCTGAACGCGGCTTTAGAACGATTCCATTTCATGGTGGATACCTGCCGTTCCTCTGTATGGTTTGTCACTTCCGGGTTGGAAGCGGGCTTCGGCACGGGCAATAAGCCTGATTAAATAACACGAACAGGAGTTTCTTGTCAAAGAAAACCCCGATTTCCGGAACGCCCCCGAGCCATTTCGCCCGAGACAGCGGGGCGCGCGTGAGCGCTATTGCCTTACCTGCGGCGGGAGAAGAAACGGCTTCCTACGAGACGAGATTCAGGAAGGGCCGGGGATTGGAAAAATCCTGGAAAAGGTGGTCCGGATGATGGGCCGCCAGTTCGGCCATGGAATAGGGTCCCGTGGCCACGGCCACGGCCGTGGCCCCGAAGGGTTTGGAGCAGGCGATATCCTTGGGCGTGTCGCCGACCACCATCGTTTCTTCCGGACCGAAGTTCAGCCCGAGGTGTTCGCGGCACCGGCTGAGGGCCACCTCGAGAAGCCTGTTCCGGTCATCATGATCACTCCCAAAGGCCCCGACGGAGAAGTAAGGCCACAGCCCCATATTCTCCAGTTTAACCCTGGCCCCCGCCTCGATGTTCCCTGTGAGCAGACCAAGAACCGGAGGCCTGCTCCGGGCCTTCAGGGAACCCAGAATTTCGAGAATCCCCGGCATGACTTTCTTGCCGGGACTAACGAGCATTTCCCTCGCCAGGTGTTCCAGATATGCGTTTATATATCGGGTATAGGTTCCATCAACAGCACGCAGGCCGTGGGCCTCCAAACCGTCCCGGATGATCGTCGGGTCGGTCCGGCCGGCCATGGGAACCTTCGCAAAAGCGTCTTCCAGTCCGAAGAGTTCCCTGAACGCCGAGCTCATGGCCCGGGTTCCGGCCCTTCCGGTGCTGATCAGGGTGCCGTCGATGTCAAAAAGGACCATCTTGATCATAGGTTTCATGCCTTGTCCGAAGGCTTTTGTCCTTATGTTAATGGATAGTTCTGGTGAAACGGAAACCGGGAGCGACAGGGGCGAGAACGAGGGGCGTCTCGCTTGACACCTCTTTTGAGCGATTGATAGAATCGAGCCCTCAAAATGGCGGTGTAGCTCAGTCGGTTAGAGCAGCGGAATCATAATCCGCGTGTCCGGGGTTCGAATCCCTGCACCGCTACCAACCACCCTTTCAGGGGTTTCGCTTCCGGGCGTGACCCCTTTCTTTTTGTGTTCCGGTGGACGACGGGAACCCCTTTAAAGTATGGCTTCGGCCAGCGTCGGTTCCCTGATAAACAGAAACGCGGCCAGACATGGCCTGGCCGCGTGAATGGGAAGAGAGGTCGCCGGATTAACGGCGCCACCCCCGGCTGAAGGTGCCACGGGGAGCCTTCTCCCGAATCTGGTCCCGAAGTTCGTCGATATCCTTTTCGAGCTTGGCGAGGGTCTCCTCGTCTGTTTTCGGATCGCGCGCCTTTTCAAAATACTCGAAGCGCTTGTCGTGAAGCTGCTTCCTCAGGTCCGCCGTCTCGTTCAGGAACTCTTCGTCTCCGTCGAAACGACCCGGGCCCATCATCCCGTATCCGGGACCCATCCCCCTGCGCCCGTATCCGGGTCCGTTGCAGGCTCCGGACCCTTGGCAATCCCCGGGACCATAGCCCATACCGTATCCGGGTCCACCACAGGCGCCCGGTCCCCGGCCCCAACCGGGCCCCACGGCCGATGCCATCGTCCCTGCGCCAAGAAGCAGAAGAACTGCTGATACCACCAATATCTTCTTCATCGTTATAACCTCCATGGATTCGGATTTGCTGATTTCGGGCTTCGACCCCGGGGAATCCCCGGCCACCGTTCCCAATCCGTATCTGGTTTGGACAGGCAACCGGTATGCCACTCGTCCCGTCGAAGCAGAACCCGTTGAAAAGAAGGGAAAAGCCAGGAGGCCTGGCCTGGGCAGTGGTTCCGAGGGGCGCACGACTTGCACAGGCCGTGCGCGACTTCTGCATGGAGTGTAAGGATTGGCTGGAAGGCGACCTTCGGAGAGCGGTCAAGCCACGGGGTCGAAGGTCTCCCTGAGTTTTTCCGACAGGTCTGCAACCGAAAGAGGTTTGGCGAGCACATCGAAGGAAGAGTCCAGGGCCTCGTGCCCCGCTGTTTCCGAATATCCGTAGCCGGTCATCAGAATGACGTGGGTCTGCGGCCAGCGGGTCCTCACCCTCTCGGCGAGGGCCCGTCCGCTCATCCCCCTCAGGATCACGTCGGCCAGAAGCAGGTCAAACGGCCGAGGGGAGGCCTCCATCAGGGCCATTGCCTGCTCCGAAGACCCGGCAAGGCATACCTTGTAACCCAGGGGTGTCAGGGCATCCCGCACCAGGGCCTGAATGGCGGGTTCGTCGTCCACCACCAGAATTCGTTCATTTCCGGGCCGAAGTTCTTCGGCTGCCCGGGGCGGGGTTTCCCGGACCCCTTCAGGCACTGCCGGGAAATAGACGGTGAAGGTCGTCCCTTCGCCTTCCCGCGTGTGAACCTCCACATGCCCGCCGTGCTGTTTTACGATGCCGTGCACCATGGCGAGGCCCAAGCCTGTTCCCAGGTCCTTTTCCTTCGTCGTGAAGAAAGGCTCAAAAATCTTGTCAATATGTTCCGCACGAATCCCCACGCCCGTATCAGACACCCAAAGACCCACGTACTGGCCGGCCGGAGGGCCTGAATGGCGTTCCTCTGTCACCTCAAAATTATGCGTCTCGATACCCAGGCGTCCGCCTTCCGGCATGGCATCCCGCGCGTTAACGCAAAGGTTCATCAGGACCTGTTCGATCTGGCCCGGATTGGCGATGATGTTTTTCACCGGGCTCGAAATCGAAAGGTCCAGGATGACGCCTTCACCCACGGCCTGCTTTAAAAGGCCTGCCATATTTCGGACAACGGTGTTCAGGTTCAGGACCTTTGTTTCGAGGACCTGTTTGCGGCTGAAGGCCAGGAGTTGACGGGCCACGCCCGCAGCCTTTTCACCGGCTTCGTTGGCGGCAACGAGATACTCCCGCACCTCCGAATCCGGCGGCGTCCGAAGGAGACCCAGTTCGGTATAACCCAAAATCGCCGAAAGAAGGTTGTTGAAATCATGGGCTACGCCTCCGGCCAGACGGCCGATGGACTCCAGGCGCTGGGCTCTGACGAGCTGCTCATGCAGAGCATCCTTCTCTTTCTGGGCGGTCTTGAGTTCCGTGATGTCCTGAACGTTCAAGACCATGTTCCCGGTTTCACCGGTTTCATTGGACATGCTCGTGATCGTCACGAGCACGGGAAACACGGTTCCGTCCTTACGCAGGTGGGTCGATTCAAATGTGCGCCGCCTCGTCTCCGAGAGCCGGACGTATGGGGAAAGTTCTCCGGCGTTTTCCGGCGCCGGGAGATCGGACAGACGCAGCGTCTTCTCGGGCGTATCTGAATATCCGTGCATGGCCAGAAAGGCCGGATTTGCCGTTTCCAGGGTTTCACCGTCACGGGCCACCAAGGCCACGCCCCAGTCTGCACTTTCAAATATATGCGCCCATTTTCGGATGATCCGTTCGGCCCGCATGCGTTCCCGGGTCCGATGCTTGGCCCTCCATGCCACGAGGCCGATGCTCCCATATCCAAGAAGGAGCAGGGCCGCATGGGTCAGCCTGATGGCCCTCAGGGTTTGCCTTTCGATATCAAGAAAAGGGGCCATGGGGGTGCTCACAGATATGCCCCCCCGAATATCCCCCACGACATATCCCTGCGAGGCGTGGCATTTCAGGCAGCCGGCTTCGGTCACGAAGGGGTGCATCAGCCGAAGATAGGGCTGGCCGTCGACGCTGGTGAAGTCCACCACCTCCTTCACTCCTGCCTCGAAAGAACGGAGCGCCTCCGCTTCCCATTCGTCCGGCCTGTTAATGGGATTCAGGGTGTTCAGCGAGGTGATGTGGCCACGGACACCATAGAGGTTCGAGTACTGCTGCATCATCTGACGGAGCATGTACGCCGGGTTCATGAGAGTCAGTTTTCTTCCCGAGGGGGTCTCGATGTCACGCTCCTTCACGTGGTCGAGGTAGGGGTTGGGTGGCGTCTCGTCTGTGACGGGGACATAGACTCCCCCATGGGTTGTGGCCCACAGACGATAGGCCTGGTCCTTGTTGAAATAGGCATGGGCCGTACTGAGCGCCACTTCCCTGGTCTTGGCCCGTTCCTTGGACACATTCCAGCCATAGGATGCGAGGATGCAAATCGTCCAGAACACGGCGGCGAAGGCCCCGGTCAGGGATATAAAACGGTAGGGAAGCGATTTGGTCTTCACCACGGGCGCCCTCATGAGGTCGGGCTCTGTTCAGGTCCGGGGAGGATCCTATCGAGCACATCTTTTACGTTGCGCACCCGGTAGGGCTTGATCAGGGCATCGCAGAAACCGAAATCGGCATAGTGCCTGATCACACGGTCGTCGGCATACCCGCTGCTCACAACCGCCCGAACGCCGGGATCCAGTTTCTTCAGTCGGCCGAGTGTATCCAGGCCCCCCATGCCGCCCCTTACGGTGAGGTCGAGGATGACGCAGTCAAAGGGACGACCCTCCTCTTTGGCCCTGGCGTAAAGGGCTACGGCGTCCTCTCCTTTTCGGGCCACTTCAAAGGCCAACCCCAGGTGTCTGAAGATCTCACCTGTGACCCGGATAATGGGTTCTTCGTCTTCCATGAAGAGGACCCGGCCCCGGGGCTTGACCCGGCGGGAAGGTGCTTTCGCGTCCGTCGGTATGGTGTGTCCCGACAACTCCTCCGACCCGACCGGCAGCAGGACCGCGACCCGGGTTCCACGGCCAGGCGTGGACGCCAGCGTGATGGACCCCCCGTGTTTTCTTACGATGGAGTAGCAGATGGCCAGTCCAAGACCGGTCCCTTTGCTGTTACTCAGCGGTTTCGTGGAGAAGTAGGGGTCAAAAACCTTTGGCAGAATCTCTGCCGCGATGCCGCGCCCCGTATCGGAGATTTCTATCCGGACATACCTACCCGCGGCGAGTCCGAGATCGTTTGTTTCGGGCAGGTCAAGGTTTTCGCCGTGGACCGTTATTCTTCCGCCGGCCGGCATGGCCTCCCGGGCATTCATGAGCAGGTTGTGAAATACCTGAGACAGTTGTTCCCGGTCTCCCTTGACGGAGCAAGTGTCCTCCGGGAAGTCCACTTCATATTTGATGGTTGCTCCGCTTAAGGCAAAGGAGCAGGTCTGGGCGATCAGATCACGTACCGACAGGGATTCAAGGATCGGCACGCCCCCTCGGGAAAAGGTGAGGAGCTGGGTTGTGAGTTGGCACGCTCCCTCTGCAGCACCGACGGCTTCGTCAATCCACGACCGTATCCGATCCTCGTGGCCCGCATATATCTTGACCAGTTCAATATTGCCCAGGACGGTCGTGAGGAGATTATTGAAGTCATGAGCAATCCCTCCGGCGAGGAAGCCGAGGGACTCAAGGTTTCGGGCCCTCTGTGTCTCGTGTTCCAGTAGTTTGCGATCCGTGATATCGGTTGCTATCTCCAGCCGGACGACCCGGCCGTCGAGCCACCGGATGGCCCGGTCACGGCATTCGTACCATCTCCGGTTGAGGCTGTTTTCGACCTCCCAGACCAGCCCCTGGGTTGGCATCCCCGCATCGTCCACGAGGCGGGCATTCGTGCAGAAAGTGCAGGGGCCGGTCTGACTGGCCTGGAGCGTCTTCCAGCAGGTACGGCCTTCAATGTCCCCGAAAAGCTGGCGGGCATACTCATTGATGAGGAGGATTTCATAGGTCTGCATATCCGCCACGTACACCACGGCCTCAATACTGTCCAGCACCGCCTGGAGGCGGTCACGGTCCTCCTGAACCTTTCGTTCTTCCTTCTTGCGCTGTGAAATATCCCTGAGGTAGGTGAGTGTCATTGGATGGCCCTTGAACGTTGTCACACTCGAGGACACCTCAAGGTCGATGGTCGTGCCGTCCTGCTGAAGGCCGCGAAACGCGTGCGAGCCCGTTGCAGAAAGGCTCCTTATGACCCGTTCCCGTTCGTCAGGATGGAAGAACTCCTCGACGGGCTTGCCCTCAACCTCCTCCCTTGCGGGATATCCGAACATCTCGAGGAATCTGGGATTGATAAGGCTCACCCGAGATTCCTGCGCGGCCATGAAGGCATCGTTGGCGTTCTCGAGGGCCACGTGATAGAGGTCCTCGCTTTCCCGGAGATCCTGTTCCCGGGCCCGAAGGTCCTTCTCGAGCCCGATCCGTTGCAGGGCGGTCTCGATGGTGGCTCGAAGTTCGCGATCCTTGTAAGGTTTGATCAGGAACCCGTAGGGTGACGAGAGCTTCGCCTTCTCAAGGGTTTCCTCATCTGCATAGGATGTGAGAAAAATGACGGGAATCCCGAAACGCCTTTCCAGTTCCCGTGCTGTTTCGATTCCGTTCAGTTCTCCGCGCAGAACGATATCCACCAGGGCCAGATCCGGGTGGACCTCTGATGCACGTATCAGGGCCTCTTCTCCCGAAGTTTCGTGTCCGACCACATCGTATCCGTAACCGGTGAGAGTCTTCCGGATATCTGAAGCGACGATATATTCGTCCTCAACGATCAGGAGGCGGGCGGAGTTCATGGAAAGAAAACCTCCAGGGAGCCCTTGTTACGGATGACCCGGATTGAGGCTCTCCCCGGTTTGGGCTGGACGCGAGCAAAGGGTTGCAGAAGGACCCAAAGGGGGAGCCCCTCATCATCAGACGACAGGATAAACGCCATCACCATAGCTAGTCTCATGTCAGGAGAAGGTTCTTCTGCAGCACCCGGGGGCTTGGGTGTCCCCCGGAAAACTGGCGCAGACGTTGCCATTGTCTCACGATTGTTTCCCCGGCTCAATAAGGCATGAGGCCAGGCGTCCGGACCGGAGGGAGATCCCCAGCGCGGTTAGGGAGCACGCCGGGGCGTTAATCCCAACCGGCCGCATTCGGATGCTCTTTAGCCCGGGGCGGAATTCCGACAGGGGCGGACTTACCCGGAAAAAGCGGGAAGGTTCTCCGCCGGGGTCCTGAGGAGGGGCAGGTAGGCCTGATCCTTTTCAGATGTGACCGGCGAGGTTACAGGCCAGTCGATTCCAAGCTTCGGGTCGCTCCAGAGGATGCCGTATTCATCCCCGGGAGCATAGTAATCGGTGCATTTGTACAGAAGGTCGGCCTCACCACTCAACACGCAGAAGCCATGGGCAAACCCCTCCGGTACGAAGAGCTGTCGGTGATTGGTGTCTGAAAGTACGACAGCTGCCGAGCGACCGAAGGTCGGCGAGCCCTTTCGAATATCCACAGCCACATCCATGACTTCACCGCGGATGACGCAGACGAGTTTGGCCTGGGGATGTCTCAGCTGATAGTGAAGACCGCGCACCGTGCCCCGGCAGGAACGGGAATGGTTGTCCTGGACGAAGACCCGATCTATCCCTGAACTCGCGTACCTTCGGTGCTGATACGTTTCCATGAAGAACCCTCTGGCATCCGCGAATACCGCCGGCTCGATCATTAACACTCCGGGAAGGGTCGTCTCGCTTACCCTGAAACTCATGCCGTTACCAGCCCTTCTTTCCGATGACCTGGAGGAGATAACGACCGTAATCGTTCCGGGTCATGTCCGCGGCAAGGGCTTCAACCCGGGTTGCGTCGATGTAGCCCAGCCGGTAGGCGATTTCTTCGATGCAGGATATCTTCAGGCCCTGGCGGGCCTCAATGGCCTCCACGTAGCTGGACGCCTGCTGGAGGGATTCATGCGTCCCCGTGTCGAGCCAGGCAAAGCCCCGACCCATGACCTGCACGCGCAGCGTGCCGCGCTCCAGGTAGGCAAGGTTTACGTCCGTTATTTCGAGTTCCCCCCGGGCCGAGGGTTTCAGCGCTTCGGCAATGCGGACCACTTCATTATCGTAGAAGTAGAGGCCGGGAACGGCATAACTGGATTTCGGTTCTTGCGGCTTTTCCTCGATCCCGACCACCCGGCCGCTCGCGTCGAACTCCACCACGCCGTAACGCTCCGG
>QJVM01000045.1 GCA_003235715.1 Nitrospirota bacterium | reverse complement strand
CCTGGTCAGAGTACCTCGGGCGTCGCGGGGCAGAACCGCCTCGAGCAGGGGCGCGGCCACGCCCAGCTGTTTCCCGATGGAGGCCATGCGGGTGCCATGATGGGGCGTGCCCATGGTGACGAGGCTCCGGATATTTCCGGTGCCGTGGATCGAAAGGTATTTCCGTGCGATGAGACCGCCCCGGCTGTGGCATACGAAGTGAACGGGGCGTTTCGCGAATGCCTCCGTGACTTTATCCATGACGAAGGCCAGCTCATCCACGGCCTCCTGGACAGGGCCGAGGGGGCGTTTCTGGCTCCACGCCACAACGGTCATCCCGGCTTCTTTCAGCCTCTCTGAGAATGAAGGACGGGCTTCCGGCGGAAGACCAAGGCTCACACGGCCCGGCGCATCCGGGGCGGGAGGTGTTCCCATGATTTGGGGCAGGGAGACCATTCCACCCACGGCCGGGCACAGGGCCGGGTCTGACCAGAAGTGCCGGTTCATTCCGAGCCCGTGAATCAGGACAACCACCGGGGCCTCGGTGGAACCTTCCTCTATGTGCACGTCAAACGGGTTTGTCATAACGGTCACCGAAAGTATGAGGATAGCGGATTCCGGACCAAGTATGGAATGACGTCAGGGCGTCGATTCCTGCAGTTTATCTTAAAGCAGAGAATTAACCTCCCATTGGACGTACAACCATGGTCCCTGTGTCCTTCAGAATAGCAAAAAGCTCGATTTCGGCTCGGGTCTGGGACGACTGCGACGTCGACTCCCGGGTGCTCTATGAGGGTAGAAATCCTGCCGGTTAGTTAATTTCTAAACCCACCGCCTTTGGCGCTGGACGTGGAAAGGTTTCACCGTTCCGGGGAGAGGCTACTGTAGTTAAGGGTTATGGGTATCGTGATTTTATATTGTTCATTTTCTTTGCGCCAAAGAAAACGAACCAAAAGAAAAGCGCCCCATCGCCTCATGATTCGGACCGGTCTCCGGGAGGCTTCGGAACTCGCCCCCGAAACGGCCTTGGGGCTCAGACAGCCGAAGCCCCTTCTTCCTCCGCCCTGTCCGGGTGGCGATGATGGGGGATACGGCAACGGCGGAAGGAGTACGGAAGCCCCTCATATCTTTTTTGCAGCGAGGCCCCCCGCTATGCAGGTGTGTTATTCGTTTACCGAGCAGGACCGCTTTGTTTCAAGAGGAAAGAAAGAACCGGATTCCGGAACAACTTCGGAACCACAGCCTAGGCTGCAATTTCGGGATTTCGGTCCGAGTCAGGGATGGAGACTGCTGCAAGGAAACATCAGGTAGTGTTCCGAAAACAAGGAACATGAAAAAGAAAAGGGCGGGTCCGAAGACCCGCCCTTTTGTAAGACAAAGGTAAGGATTAATTAGAACGTCATGTCGAGCTTGTGGCCGAGCACCACATAGGTGTCGCCTTCACACTGCCCCCATGCGTTGTTCGGGCTGCAGCTGTCGTCGCCCTTGGCGGCGCCGGCGAGCAGCGTCCACGTAACACCCTTGGTCACATTGATCACGCCCGCGAGGGAGCCCATCATGCCATTGTGCTGGAGTTCATCCCACACGTAGGCGCCATCGACAGCCACGGTGAGCCATTCCAACGGCTTCATGGAAGCGGCAAGAGCGGCCATGGTCTGGGATTTGGTTTCTTGTCTGCCCCGCGCCCGACCTCCACAGCCGTTCGCGCTAGCCACACCCGAGCAAACCGAACCACCGAAATCCATGACCGCCCACGGGTTGTCCGTACCGATCAGGTTTACAGGAATCCAGTCATCGTCAGCCTTGTAGCCGCCATCCGCATGGGCCGCGACAACCTTGAGGGTGACCGGACCAGCGGCCATGGTGGCATCCGTGTAGATACCAAAGTCGGCCTTGTGACCCGCGCCATTCTTGTATGCCGCTTCACCCGTGATTGCTACCGGCCCGACCTTGGCCTTCCAGTAGGGATCAAGAATCCAGACCTTAGGGTCCCGACCATTGGCCGGGGTGCTTGCACCAGTGGGGTCGCCTGCACCATCAAGAACGTTGTTGCGCCGGTTGTCCTCGACATAGATGCCGATGACTCCAAGGGTGACGTCGCCGACGTTCGTGATGGCAAGAAGGGCCCAGTCGTCCTTGTCTCGGTATGCTTCCTCGCCACCGAGAGCAGTCAGAGAGGTCTCCCAGAGTTTGTCGGTAAGGGCGCCGACGGTCACGTTTCCGACCTTTCCGGTGACCTTCACCCGGTGGCGGGCCTCATCCCAAACAAGGAACTTGTTACCCCAATCAGCCCGCTGGTCACCGATGGTCCACTTGGTGGGACCCACCGGGATGACCACGTATGCCCAGTCAGCAATAACAGAATTGGAACCCGGTTTGGTCGCCCCAGGTGGCACCGTATCACCATAGTCGCTACCAAGCCAGATCCCGCGGTCCATGACGAGACGGAAATGGGCAGAGGCGCCGCCCGCATTCCTGATGTCCACCTTCATGCGGAGCCGGTTGTCCCAGAGCCGGACATCGTCCGTGTTTTCATTGGTCAGGTTATTCGAGATAAAGTCCTTGTTCCAAGTATTCAGTCCGCGTAGCCGGGCGTCACCGGAAATTGCAATTTCGGTTTCCTTGGCGGCGAATACCGGGTGGTACTCCTGCATGTCCACAGCCGATGCGACGGCGGCCATGCCTACAACCATACAGACTGCGAGTGCGATTGCGAATAGTCTTTTCAACTCATTACCCTCCTTCTTCCTGCGTGATATAAAAGCTTCGTTCGTTTCACCCTGTAAAACAGGGCTTCCCAAAACCTTGGTTACCTTAGGAAAACGTCACCTTTGGCTTTAAAAGAGTCCGTCTATATTTTGTTTGCCTCCCTTGCTCACCTCCCGCTTATAGATTTTTCTCTATGCCCCAGCGTTCGGGGGGGTTGACGCTGCTTCCCGGCCCATGAAACCTCCGGGAAGGATCTACCAAAGGGATTGATTTGTCAATATTTTCGGGCCTGTTATGAGGTGCCCCAATTCCAAACTTGAAGAATTAAATCACCTCAGGCACGTTTTGTCAAGAATTTCAAAGGTCTAACTCTAGCTGCTTACAATTTTCGAATCCTGTTTTTAGCAAGAAGCAGGCCATCGAGACTGTGTAGAAAACATATACCAGACAACAGGAAAAAACGCTGATGATCAACTGCTTGTGGTGAACCGTACACAATCACCGTGGCATACGCACCACGCAAGAACGTAACAATAAGTTATATCCACAGGTGTGAATCCGTAA
>QJVM01000113.1 GCA_003235715.1 Nitrospirota bacterium | reverse complement strand
ACAGAAATACGAGGCCGAGGGTCTCAAAGTCCTGTGGATCGGCCACCAGGACAAGATTCCCAAGCTCAAGGCGTATGCCGAGCGTAACGGCATCACCTCTTTCTTTGGATACGACAAGGACGATTCCATGTCGCGACAATACGGTATGACGTACGGGGGCGGTGTGGTCTTTGTGGATAGAAGCCACACGGCCCGAGTCCGGATCCCTAAAGGGTTTACCCCGGCCCAACTGGAAGCCAGCATCCAAAGAATCCTTCAGAATCCCTGACACCCGTGCGGATGTGGCTTGCGGTGTACGGTCCTGGCATTCACGCATCGACGAATAATGGTCCGGACGGGGCGGGATAGCGAACCTATCAGGAGCAAGATCCCGTGACCGACTCCTTTCTCACCGCCTTCCTGGTGGCCCTCCGGGAAGGCCTGGAAATATCCGTCATACTTCTCCTGATCGAGTCTTACCTGAAAGGGCTTCCGTTTCCGTATAAAGGCGGAACCGCCCTCTTATCAGGGGTGCTGGTCTCCCTGCTCGCGGGCGGACTCACCGGATACTCCATCCTCGACCCGGACTCCGGTCACAGGGATCTCTGGACCTTCTGGGGTGCCGTGACACACGCCACCTACTTTTTCGGTGCTCCCTTCCTCATTGGACGCAGGCTCCCTGACGGGAGAAGGGCCTCCCTTGCCGTGCTCTTTGTCACCGTGTTGCTGCTTTCCTTCTTTGAAGCAGGCGCCCTGGCCTCGGTTCTCAAGGGGACCGGCCTCGCGGCAGGCAGTATGGAGCGGTCCCTGATTTCAGGGATGTTCGGCCTGATAACCGGGCTGTGCGGGTTTGCTGCGCTTTCGTTCCTCGTGCTGCCCCGCGTCAATACGGCAGGACTTTGGAGTCTCTCTTCGCTGGTGCTGGCCCTGGGGGCCTTCCGCCTGGCTACAGGAGGCCTGGATGAGTTTCATGAGCAGAATCTCATGATCAGTCTCCAGTTGGGCCTCGGCCAGTGGATCTCAGGGCTGGTTCACGACATACAAACGATTCTCCTCATCCCGCCCCATTCATACCTGGAGATGCCCTTCTCGGGACTCATGGGGTTCCTCGCCGGCGACCGGGTGGCCATGTCCGTCATGCTGGTTCTGGTGTTCTTTCCCCCGGTATGGATTCTCGGCCGCCTGGTGGCGGCCCCTGACCCCGAAGTCGGGCACATCCGCGTCGGCGCCGAACGTCGGATGAAACTCGCCGTATTTCGCAGGGACATAATTTGGCAGGGCACACCCATGATGGCCGCCTTCCTCATCGTGGTGTTTCTGGTCCACGCGGCAAACCTCACGTTGAATCCCCTGTTTGACCCCAAACCGGTACCCGTGGCTGCAGAAGAAAACGGCGAAGTTATTCGGATCCCTCTGGCAGACGGTTCCGGTGACTTCGGCGACCGTCGCATACGGAAATACCTTTACTATTACGGGGACAAAAAGATCGTGTTCATGGCCATTCAGAGGCCGGACGGCATCATTGCCACGGCACTGGATGAATGCGAGATATGTCGGCCCGCTTCCTGGAACACCAAGGCCATCGGGTATGCCCAGCGGGGAGAGAACCTTGTCTGCAAATACTGCGTAACGCCCATCTCCGCCCATTCCGTGGGAGAACCCGGAGGCTGCAATCCTATTCCTTTTGAATCGGATTACGACGAAAACTACCTGTATGTGCCTCTCCACAACCTGATCGAAACATGGAACGCCGCCCAGAAGATAGAGAAGGCCGGAACGCATCTATGAACCGGAACAGGGCATTCCCGGCCTCCGTAACCAGCCTCGCCTGTATCCTGTGTATGGGGGCTGTATACGTGCGATATGTTCTTGGCGGCGACGATGCTTATGGAGGGTGGGTGAATTTTCTGACAGAGCATCCCGCTGGCATTCTCCTATTTACAGCCCTGCCGTTCAGCCTGGTTTGGGGGGGCGCTCTGTCCGCACGTTCGGCCCTGCGCCCTCCCGCGTGCTCGCCAGGATACATTCGTTCCCTGGATATCTCCGCAGCCTTTCGGGTTGCCGATGGGATATGGGCCGGCCCCCTTTCCCGATGGTTGAAGCAGAAGGGGTTTCACCTGAAGGCAGAGCCCTTTTCGGGATATGCGCTCAAGGGGCGATGGGCCTTCCTTCCGGGAACAATCCTGCGGGTCGGTCTTGTTCTGTTTCTGGTCGGTTTCTGGCTCAGCCATCACGGAAGGAAGGTGGACGACGTACTCATTCGTCATGGGGCGACGGTCACCTTGGACCGGGCCCCCCTGATTCTTGCGAAGATCGAGCCGGGATTGCCCGCGACGCATCTGCAGGTGGGACGGGAAAGAGGGTTTCGCGTCAGGGGAGCAAAGGTCTGGTTCGAAGGGCATGACGGCCCCCTCACGGTCCTTCAGGGTTGGCCCGTGAAATCCGGAGGCCGCAACTATGCCCTGGCTGCACTGGGATACACACAGACGTTTTATCGCACCATCCCGGAAGACGGAACCGGAACGGAAACGCTGGACCTTGACGTTCTGCCCCCCGGCAAGGAGGATCCGGTCAATCTCTTTGGGGAGGAGGCGCGAATCTCCCTGGCGCCGGAAAAGACGCTAAAGAAAGGCCGGCTCACCGGTGAACTCTACAACCTCGAGGAACCATCCTACCGGGTGAAAGCCCCGGGAGGGGAATTCCGGGTCGTTCCGGCGGGTTCACAGGGGGCTGCCATAATCGAAACGAAAGTTGCCGAAGGACCCCGGGATTTCTGGGTCCGTATCAGAGTGGTTCAGGACCCCGGCCTGGGGCTTCTTATCTGGTCCCTCCCTGTTACAGGGTTAGGTTCCATTCTGGTGCTGTGCAATCTTTTCTGGTATCGCCGGGAGGTGGTATGCGTCTATCAGGACGGAGAACTCATCCTCGGTTACGGCGAGCAGTATTTCAAGAAATGGGGCATTCAACGTTTCTACAGATGGAAGGATGAGATATCCGCGATTCTTTCCGTGTTGCCGGCCGGAGATAGGGTTTAAACCGTAGGCTTTCAGGAACCTATCGGAATTGACCGCAATTCGGTCGGGATTCCATAGGCCAATACGATTGGACATATCGGATACGGTCCTTATAGTCTTTTAAGGTCAAGCCCCGAAGGGGGCGGGTGATTGTGCGTCCTCACGGTCTTCCCGGACCGGCCGCGCCAGGAACACTTACGGCACGGATACCCCGAAAGGAACGGCCGGCTTTGGCTCCCCGCGCTGGGCAGCAGAACTCT
>QJVM01000001.1 GCA_003235715.1 Nitrospirota bacterium | reverse complement strand
AGGGGAAAGTGAATAGTGAAAAGTTAAAGATGAAAAATGACAAATGAAAAGCAGGGTAGGGCTAGTCGACGTCCAGCATTTCGATACCCTCCTCGTACGAGACGGTATCGAGGTGGTCGAGACCGCCCACGGCCGCCAGAAAACGGCGAATGCGATCCTCTGCGTCCAGAATGGCCTGGAGCCTCGACCGTGTCTTCTCATCGTGTGCCAGGGACTGCATCAGCATCTCGGCGTTTCCCGAGATCGTCTGCAGGGGGTTGTTAATGCGGTGTCGAAGGGTGACCGTCAACTGGCCGATGAGGGCGAGCTTCTCCGAAGTCTTCGCCCGCTCTTCAAGGAGAAGATTCTCCGTCACATCGTTGCACATGAGAAGCAGACCTATGGGCGCGTAGCCGTCGTCCCTGAGCAGGGTCGTTGTGGCTTCGATATGGACGGACGGTTTCCCGTTGGCATCGTCCCGGAGGGTGTAGGGGATGGTATTGCGAGATTCCTGCTGGTGCAGGATGAGGTCCAGCAGGTACTTGACTTCCTCTGCCTCCCGGGTATCCATCAGGTCAAGAAACGAGGCGCCGCGAACCTCTTCCGGGTTGCGGATACGGTGCATCCTCGCGGCGGCGGGGTTTACCAGGGCGATCCGGTAATCCGGACCAAGGGTGAGAATGCCCATGGGAGCATTCTCAAAGATATTCTCGAAATGGCTTCTTACGGCTTTCACAGGAATCTCCCGCTCCGACTTTCCGGTCTGCTCCCGTATCGGGTGTGCCCGGGGATTTCTTGAAAATCCGTACGCTGGGTATCGGCTTCAGGACGGAGCCAAACCTCCCGAAAAGGTAGCGGCCTGCAGGTGATCCCCCGGGCAAACGGTGACGCGTATCAGGCGGGAGTGCCGAATGGATGAGCGGCCCCGGACGGAAGGGTTTCAGCGACCGGCCCAGGTTCATTCCGTGGTCCTGAAGCTTTCCCGGTCCATCTGATATCATTCGAATTCCATGGAACTCCATTTCACTAAAACCAACGGCCTAGTGGACGAGGCCATCGATGAACTGTTGTGCCTGTGCGGCGACGTGCAGCACGGCGATATCGTCCGGGAGATGATCCTGGCCGCCGTCAAGGCGGGCCAGGAGGCGGACAACCGGGCGGACCTCAAGATGATGAACGCTACCTTGAAGGAGATGCGGTTCACCTCCAAGATCTTTGCGCCCTACAGGGAGATCCGGAAGGTGGCGGTCTTCGGCTCGGCGCGGACCGAACCGGACCATCCGCGGTACCGGATGGCCCGCGAGTTCGGCCATCAGCTGGCCCAGGCCGGCTACATGGTTGTGACCGGCGCCGGGCCGGGCATCATGCAGGCGATCAACGAGGGGGCGGGATCGGAACATTCCTTCGGGGTGAACATCCGCCTCCCTTTCGAACAGGCCCCGAATCCCGTGCTCCAGGGAAACCCCCGGCTGATCACGTATAAGTATTTCTTCAACCGGAAGGTGGCCTTTGTCAGAGAAGCGCATGCCATTGCGCTCTTTCCCGGGGGCTTCGGCACCCTGGATGAAGCCATGGAAACCCTGACGCTCATCCAGACCGGCAAGGGGGCGCCTGTTCCCATGGTGCTCATGGACCAGCCGGGAGGGACCTACTGGAAACATCTCCTGGACTTCTTCCGGAACGAACTCCTCCCGCCGCAGCTGATCAGCCCGTCCGACCAGTCTCTTTTCGAATGCGTGACCTCGGTGGAAGAGGCCGTCGAACGGATCAGACGGTTCTACAGCCGGTACCACAGTCTGCGCTACGTAAACGGAAAGCTGGTGCTCCGGATCCAGAGCCCGGTTCCGTCCGAGGCCCTGGATTCACTTGCCGTGACTTTTCAGGATCTCCTGACAGACGGGGGAAAGATTTCGGCCTCGGAGGACGCCCTCCCCGAAGAAGCGGACGAGCCTGAGCTGGCCCACCTCTCCAGACTCGTCATGGATTTCAACAGGCAGGACTTCGGCCGTCTCCGGCAGTTCATCGACGCGGTCAATGCCGCGGGTTGAAACGACGACCGAACGACCGGGCGCTACGACGAAGAGGCCTCGAGCTCCTCGCGGGTGAGCCCCAGAGCCTTCATTCTCCGGTAGAACGTGGCCTTGTGGATCCCGAGGCTTCGTGAGGCCTCGGCAATGTTCCCTTCCGCCCGGGCGTACGCTTCGAGCAGGTCGCCCCGGGTCAGTTCCCTGGACGCCTTTTTACCCGGGGACGGCACGTCCAGAGGCAACGGCGACCCCGGGGTACCGGCCTGACCGGGACCGGGCAGAAGGTGGGGGCGAGGGGTCGAGGGGGGAATGATGATAGGAGACTGTGCGGCCTGCCTTTCCTCGAGGGCCGCGAGGTTCCAGGAGCCCGGAGCCAGGGCTTCCCGTTCGATCACCCAGTCGTTAAAGGCCCGCCGGCCGATCACGTCGGTTCCAGCCTCGATAAAGACCCGCTCGATGACGTTCCGGAGTTCCCTCACGTTCCCCGGCCAGGAGTAGCTGCGGAGCAGTTCCATGGCGCTTGGCGTGAGACGGGTCGTGGCCCGTCCGTACTTGCGACTGAACTCGTCGAGAAAATGGCTGATGAGGAACTCCAGATCCCCTTCCCGATCCCGAAGCGGCGGCAGATGGATCCTGAGCACCGAAAGTCGATGGTAGAGATCGGCCCGGAACCTGTGGGCGCTCACGAGATTCTCGAGCGGCAGGTTGGTGGCCGCGATGACGCGCACGTCCACAGGGACTGACTTCTCGCTGCCCACGCGCTCCACCCGGCTGTCCTGCAGGACGCGAAGGAGCTTGGACTGGGTCTTGAGCGGCATGTCCCCGATCTCGTCGAGAAAAAGGCTCCCCTTGTGGGCCCGTTCGAACCGGCCTTTGTGCGTGCGGAAGGCGCCCGTGAACGAACCGCGTTCGTGACCGAACAATTCGGATTCCAGCAGTTCCTCGGAGATGGCCGTGCAGTTCACCGCCTCGAAGGGGCCCGGGTGGCGAGGGCTCTCGGTGTGCAGGGCCCGGGCCACCAGCTCCTTGCCCGTGCCGGTTTCGCCCGTGATGATCACGGACGCATCCGCCGGACCGAGAGCCTGGATCTTCCGGAACAGGGCAAGCATGCCGGCACTCCGCCCGATGATGCCGTGAAAGGCGGCGAAGGGCAGGATGTCTCCCTCCGGGCTTCGCGCTTCGCGCTCGAACCGCACAATCACCACGTCCTTCACCCCGGCGGTATTCAATCTTTCCGGACGAACCACC
>QJVM01000117.1 GCA_003235715.1 Nitrospirota bacterium | reverse complement strand
AAAGATGCCTCCCAGGGTTTCGATACCGAGGGACAGGGGAGTCACATCCAGAAGAAGCACTTCTTTCACGTCTCCTGTCAGGACCCCCCCCTGGATGGCCGCCCCTACGGCGACAACTTCATCCGGGTTCACCCCCTTGTGCGGCTCCCTCCCGAAGAAACTGTTCACTTCCTGCTGGACCCGGGGTGTCCGCGTCTGCCCGCCCACGAGCACCACCTCGTTGATGTCCTGGCTTTTCATGCCCGCATCGCTCAAGGCCTTCTGACAGGGACTCAGCGCCTTCTTGACAAGGCTTTCGGTCAGCTGCTCGAATTTCGAACGACTCAGTTTGAGCATGAGATGCTTGGGACCGGTTGCATCGGCGGTGATAAAGGGCAGGTTGATTTCAGTCTCTGTCGCAGAACTGAGCTCCACCTTCGCCTTCTCGGCCGCCTCTTTCAGCCTTTGCAGGGCCATCTTGTCGGCCTTGAGGTCGATCCCGGAATCCTTCTTGAACTCGGCGAGCATCCAGTCGATGACGGCCTCGTCAAAGTCATCGCCTCCGAGGTAGGTATCCCCATTGGTGGATTTCACCTCCACGACGCCCTCACCGATCTCGAGAATGGAGATATCAAAGGTTCCCCCCCCCAGATCGTAGACGGCGATCTTCTCCTCCTTCTTCTTGTCCATGCCGTAGGCCAGGGCCGCGGCCGTCGGCTCGTTGATAATCCGGAGCACATTCAGCCCCGCGATACGGCCCGCATCCTTCGTGGCCTGACGCTGACTGTCGTCAAAATAGGCGGGAACCGTGATCACGGCTTCCGTTACGGGCTCTCCGAGATAATCTTCTGCCGCCTTCTTCAGCTTCTGGAGAATCATGGCCGATATCTCCGGAGGGGAATAGTGCTTGCCCGATATTTCAACGTGCGCGTCCCCGTTGTCGGCCGGGACGATCTTGTAGGGCAACCTCGTGACGGCGTTCTGAACCTGGGGTGAATTGAACTTTCGACCCATGAGGCGTTTGATGGAGAAGATCGTATTCTGCGGGTTGGTAATCGCCTGACGTTTGGCTACCTGACCCACGAGGCGTTCCCCCTTGTCCGTGAAGGCGACAACCGAGGGGGTGGTGCGGGTTCCCTCCTGATTGGGAATTACGATGGGGTCTCCCGCCTGCATGACTGCAACCACTGAATTGGTTGTTCCCAGATCTATTCCGATGACCTTACCCATACAGCTGATCCTCCTCTTTGATCAAAAATGGATAACACGATAACGCCCCTTACCCGGCGGTCGGATTCCCGTCGTCGGGCGAACTTTCCTTTTCTCCTGATTCCGGAGCCGGTTCCGGTGGTGCTGTGGCCACGGCCACGAGGGAGGGTCGGATAACCTTTTCGTGAAGCTGGTACCCCGTCCTGAATTCCTCCATGACCGTATTGGCCCTGGCCTCGCCGGTGGGGACCTGGGTCATGGCATGGTGAATGTTAGGGTCAAACTCCTGGCCCCGGGCCTCTATCCTTCTCACTCCGTTGTTCTCAAGGACCCGTTCAAACTCCTTCAGGGTAATTTCCACGCCCTTGATGACGTTGGCCAGAGCATCCCCCTGCGCATGCTTCACCGCCATCTCGAGATGGTCGATCACGGACAGAAGTTCCATGATAATGCCCTCATTGGCAAATTTTCTCAGTTCTTCCCTGTCCTTGGCCACGCGTTTCTTGTAGTTGTCAAACTCGGCATGGAGCCGGACATAACGCTCGTTCAGTTCAGCGTGCTCTTTTCTGAGGACGTCAATTTCGGCACGTTCCGGCCTGGCAGACGCTCCTTCCGGTTCCGGGCTCTCGGAGCCGGCAACCGCTTCCTCCACAGGGCCGGCTGACCCTTGTGGCGGGAGAATCGGGTCCATTTCCTCGGCCGTGGCCTCTGCGCCGGGATCCATCTCTTCGTTTTCCACGGGTATCTTCTTATGGTTCCTCGATGCGTCCATCACCTGCTGGGCCTCCTTCCTCCTGAGAAAAGACCCGGGTCAGAAACCGGGCCGTACGGTCCACCATGGATATCACCCTTGGATAATGCATCCGGACCGGGCCGATCACCCCAATCGTTCCAATCACACGCCCTTCGCGGAGATAGGGTGAGGCCACCATGGCGCAGTCGTGCATTTCGCCCACCGGGTTCTCCGAACCGATAATGACCTGCACTCCGCTTTCCATCTCCTCCACCATATTGAACACCTGGATGATCAGATGCTTGTCCTCGATGGCCCTGAAGAGATCCCTCAGAGCATCCCGGTTCCCGAAGCGGGTTTTCTGAAGGGCCTCAGAGACGCCTTCGACAAAGAGGCGGTCCTCGGTCTGGCGCTCCATGATGATCTGACCAATCCTCATGGCTTCTGCCATGAGGGTATCATAAGCGGCCTTGTGTTCCAGGACCTTGTTGATGACCCGTTCTCTCGCCTCTCTGACCGTGTATCCGGCCAGATGACGATTGATGTAACCGCTGATCCGTCCCAGGTGTTTGGAGGTATACCGTTCGTCCAGATCGAGGAGCAGATTTCTCACAATCCCTTCCTCGGAGATGACCACGGCCTGAACCGTCGCCCCCCTCACCGGGATCAGTTCCCCGCGGGACAGCCTGCTTTTCAGAAACCTCGAGGCCACGGCGACACTCAACTGCTTCGACGACCGGGACAACTCCTGAGTCACGTCCTGGACGATGGCGGAGGCATCCTTCCGGATGGATTCCAGATGGTACTGGGTCTCTTCGGTGAGCCGCTCCCTGAACGCATTCCCGGGCCCGATACAAGTATCCACATAGAACCGGTAGCCCTTTTCCGTGGGGACCCGTCCTGCCGAGGTATGGGGCTGCTTCAGAAGGCCCAGGTCCTCAAGGTCGGCCATGATGTTCCGGATGGTGGCCGGAGACAGATTGAACCCGTGTTTCTTCGTAAGGGGGCGGGACCCCACCGGTTCCCCTGTCTCCACATAGGTTTCGATGATGGCCGTCAGAACCTTTCGGGCTCTTTCGTCAATATTCGGGCTGGCGCTCATCTTTCGTGCCTGACACGGGGATACCCCTCTCCCTGCCTTTTGGCCAAGGGGCCGTCCCGGCAGGCGCGTTTCCTAACATTTTGATTAATAGGAAAAAACAAAAAACATTAGCACTCGACAAGTTCGAGTGCTAATACATTGAACCAAGGGACCGGCTGCCGTGTCAAGCCGCACCGGTTGTGGTGGGTCTGGCCGGAAAAGCTACCACTCCAGCCCGGTGCCCATGAGGCGCCGGTACACGCT
>QJVM01000133.1 GCA_003235715.1 Nitrospirota bacterium | reverse complement strand
CCTCCCGAGTTCCTGCCGCACATCTTCGACCCGTTCTTCAGCACCAAGGGCGTGGGCGGTACTGGACTCGGTCTATCGGTGAGCTATAGCATCATTAAGAACCACGGGGGCAATATCAAGGTAGAGAGCGTCGTGGATAAAGGGACGCGCTTTACAATTGATCTCCCCCTCTACAAAGGAGATGAATTAAATGGCAAACCTCTATCGAATCATGGTCATCGATGACGAGAAGATCGTTGGTGACATGGCCAAAATGTCGCTCGAACAGGCTGGGTACGTCGTCGAGACGTTCATGAATGCCGCCCCGGCCCTGGCCCGCCTCAAGGAGGAACGTTTCGATGTCGTCGTTACGGATTACAAGATGAAAGGTATCGACGGGATGGAGGTCTTGCGGATGGTGCGCAAGCTCTATCCGGAAGTGAAAGTGATCATGATCACGGCGTTCGCGAATCTGGATGCCGCTATCGAGGCGTTGCGGGCGGATGTGCACGACTTCTTTCCAAAGCCGGTGAAGATCAAGGAGCTAAAGGCGTCCATCGAGAGGGCACTGGCCGAAAAGTCCTGAACCCCATTCCGACTCAAGCGGGCGACGGTCAGGAAAGGCCCAACTTGCGCATCTTGCGCCAGAGGGTCGTACGGGGGATCCCCAGAATCTGACTGGCCTGGTTCCGATTGAAGCCCGTGGCCTCCAGCACCTTCCGGATGTAACGGTTCTCGACCTCTTCAAGCGCGAGCAGCTCTTCCCCGGTATGCAAGGCATCGCGGGCCAATTTTTCAAAGCGGCTGGGCAGGTCTTTGATCCGGATCTCATTTTCTTCGGCCAGCGCCACGGCTCTTTGTATGATATTTTCCAGCTCGCGAACGTTCCCCGGATAGTTGTAACGGTAGAGCAGGTCCATGACGGGCGGCGCCGCCCGGACGATCTGCTTGCCGAAAGCCGCGTTGAATTTTTCAATAAAGTGCGACACGAGCAACGGGATATCGTCGCGCCTGTCCGCCAGTCGGGGAAGCGTGATATTCACCACATTCAGTCGATAGTAAAGGTCTTCGCGAAATACCCCTTCTTTGATCAGCTCCGCAAGGCGACGGTTTGTCGCGGCGATGATCCGGACGTCGAGATCGATGGCCCGCGTACCACCGACCCGGAGAACCTGCCGTTCCTGAAGTACGTGCAGCAGCTTGACCTGCATCGAGAGGGGCATTTCCCCGATCTCATCGAGCAATACGGTGCCTCCGGCAGCGGTCTCGAAGAGGCCGATCTTCGTGGCATGGGCACCCGTAAACGCCCCTCGCTCGTGGCCGAAGAGCTCGCTTGAGATCAGCTCCTCCGTGAATCCGCCACAGTTGAAATACACGAAGGGGCGGTCCTTCCGCGGGCTGAGGGCATGAATCGCTCGTGCCACCATCTGTTTGCCAGTGCCCGTATCCGCTTGCAGGAGAACGTTACAATTCACCAGAGCAACCTTTCGCACCATGGCGAACACCTCCTGCATCGCAGGACTGGCACCCACAAATCCAGAGATCAGATTGTCCTTCCCCATGGCGAGCTTTAACCGGCGGTTTTCTTCTCGAAGTTCAATCTTTTCCCGGGCTCTGGACGCCAGCAAGCGGATATCGTGGCGTCGGCACGGCTTTGTCAGATAGTGGAACGCCCCTATCTTGGTCGCTTCAACGGCGGACTCAATGGACGCGTGCCCGGTCACAATGATGGCCTCCACATCTTCGTTGGCAAGCTTCACGCGCTTCAGAATGTCCATGCCGTCCATATCAGGAAGTTGGAGGTCAATAAATGCAAGCTGGAACGGCTCCTGGCGCATCCGTTCCAGAAACGGAAAGCCGCGGTTGAAGGTTTCCACAGAAAATCCTTCCTGCTCAAGAACGCGGCTCATGAGTCCCGCCGCCATCTCATCATCATCGATGATCGCGACTCTAATGGCTGACATGGTCTATTTCCGGTGTTTCATCCGCGATAGGCAGGAACACCGAGAACGTCGTTCCTCCCATTACCTTGCTCTTGACTTCAACGTACCCCCCATACTTCTTAATAATGCCATACACTATCGAGAGGCCCAATCCCGTACCCTGTCCGACAGGTTTGGTGGTGTAGAAGGGTTCGAAGATATGGTCCAGCGCCTCCGCAGGAATTCCGGAACCCGTATCGACGAAATCCACTCTTACAAACCCCTGTGGGTCCACCCTTCCTTCCATATAGATGAGACCGCCGCTCCCGATTGCATGGATCGAATTGAGAAAGAGGTTGAGAAAAACCTGCTCGAGTTTGTGGGCGTCTCCGCGAACGCTGGGCAGATTCTCTGGAACGAAATCCTCCAGCGTGGTGTTCTGCAGCCGCAGCTGGTTCCGTACGAGTCGTACGGTGCCGTTCAAGACGTCCTTTATGTTCAGAACGGTTTCCGCAGGAGCGGGTTCGCGCGAGAAATCGAGAAGGTGTTTCACCACATTGCTCGCCCGGTCCGCCTGGCGAATAACGTCATCTATGAGTTCCAGGGCTTCTTCTCTTCCAACATGGTCGAACTCCTCCCTCAAGGTATCCGCGGTGAGCGATATGTTGTTGAGCGGGTTATTCAACTCGTGGGCAATTCCCGATGAAAAGGTTCCGATGGCCGCCAGCTTCCTCGACTGCAACAGTTGTTCCTGCTTGACGTCCAGTTCTTGAACCATTCGGTTAAAGGCCACAATCAGCCCGGACAGTTCATCTTTTGTGCCTGACGGTTCCCGAATTGGGAGAAATTTTCCCGCCGCCACATCAACCGTGGCCTCTCGCAATAAGGCCAGACGCAGTAGAATGGTGCGTGCTTGAAAATAGAAGACGAGCAACACCGCAACAAATGCAGCGGCCATGGAACCAAGGAAGACAAAGGTTGTCTGGTGGAGGGCTTCGTGAATCTTGATTCGTTTCTTTCGGAGAAGCTCCTGCGTAAACAAAACCAACTCCTGCCCATGGTGGCGAATGGTTTCTTCGTCAAAAACACCAAGCCGTTTGCCTTCCTCGATACGGGATCGATACGCCTTGAGTTGGTGTTCGAATCCCCTCACGACGTCCTCCCCAACCGCCTGTGACATGCTGATGTGGAGACGGTCCGCCCCCTGTTCTACCGTGTCAATGTAATGCATGAGCTGGCGATAACTGTCCTCGCCCAGGCCAAAGAGAACATTCTTCTCATAACGGCGCACTTCCAGGGTGTTATTGAACAGGCCATAGAAGTCCTCGATCTCGGAAAGGTCCGCCTTCACCGCAAAGATATCGAGAACGAAAGAAAGCCCAAGGATGGCGATAAAGGCCAGGAGGGCAAGAAAGAAGATGACCAGACGACGTTTCATGGCTATATCCTGACCCGAAGGAGCATGGGCTGGCAATCCTCAGAGGTGGCCAGGCCATGCGCAACCGTGGCAAGTCCAGTTCGCTCGTGGGCCGGGGGGGCGTGGTTCCGGTGGGCGGTTCCATGATATTCAGCGAATCAGCGGACCGAATTTCTCTTCCGGCACTTGACCTCCGGGTCGTGGTTTAACGACGGCCGAGGCTCCCCCGGACGAGCCTCCCCGTAGACGAGCGGGGCTGGTTTGGGTTATTCTCGAACCCGGTTTTTGGATCGATGCGGAGCTAACGTGGATTTCGAAAAGATCCGGACTTATTCCATCTCCGACCGCCTCTCCAAAGTTCACCTGGAGGCTTTTGCCTCGCCCCACGAAAAGGGCGGGACGTTTGCGCATTTTCTCCAGAACCTCCCCCGCTTTCTCGCCGCCCGGGACCTTGTGGAAGTCGCCGACCGGATCGTTCTGGCACGGAAGAAGGGAAGCCCCGTTATCCTGGGGATGGGCGCCCATGCGCTGAAGGTTGGGCTGAGCCCGGTCATCATCGATCTTCTCCAGCAAGGGATCATCACGGCCGTTGCCATGAATGGGGCCTGCATTGTTCATGACTTCGAGTTGGCCTATGCGGGTTCGACCTCAGAAGATGTGGATGCCGCCATTCTGGACGGGTCTTTCGGTATGGCCCGGGAAACGGGGAAGCTTCTCAACCAGGCGATCCGCGAAGGGGTTTCCGGGGGGCTTGGACTGGGAGCGTCCGTTGGGCGTTTCATTGAAGAGAGCGGGTTGCCTAACAGGCAGATCAGCCTACTGGCCGCCTGTTTCCGCCTCGGCATTCCGGCTACAGTTCATGTGGCCATCGGAACCGACATTATTCACATGCATCCGGAGGCGCACGGGGCTTCCATCGGAGAGGGCAGTCTTCGGGATTTCCGAGCCTTGACCGATGTCGTGGCCGGCCTTGATAGCGGGGTGTATATCAATCTTGGTTCGGCCGTGGTCCTGCCGGAGGTTTTTCTGAAAGTGGTGACTCTGGCCCGCAACCTTGGAAATGCCGTGGGGAACCTGACTACGGTCAACATGGATTTTGTACAGCATTACCGCCCGGGCGTGAACGTTCTCAAGCGACCTACGCTGGGGGGCGGGAAGGCCTTTGCGTTGACCGGTCATCACGAAATCATGTTTCCTCTTTTGGTCGCAGCCGTAGTCGAGGCCCTGAACGGGTGACGCTTCCAGCCGTTATCTCACCAGAATTGAGGTTCTTTCATGCATGTCCGGGTTGATGAAGACACCTGTATCGGATGCGGTACCTGCGAGGAGATTTGCCCCGCCGTATTTCATTTGAAAGACGATGGAAAGTCCGAGGCCTACGACCCGGAGGCCTGTGATTTTGCAGGATGTTGCGAAGCAGCCGAAGAGAACTGCCCGGTCGAAGCCATCCACATAGAGCAAGACTGATCCCCAATCGCCGGGGAGCATCATCAAGTCCTCTCCCAGGAGCCACGGGGTCGTGTTCGGCGCGCTCGAAGCCGGGTTCGGTTCGCAGCGCACCGGCGTGGGAAGGCCTGGTCGCCGAATTTCCATGGACAACCGAACGCTTTCACTAATCCTCCCCAGGCTGAAAGACTTTGTGGAACAGTGGGAACTGCCCTGGGTGGAGGCCGATTCACGAAGGGGGCGCGACCCGTTCCGCGTTCTGGTGGCGTGCCTGCTGAGCCTGCGCACGCAGGAAAACACCACTCGGGCCGCCAGTGAAAGGCTGTTTCGTCTGGCCGGGACACCCGCGGAGATGATCCGGCATTCGTCCCGGGAGATCGAAGGGGCGATCTATCCGGTCGGCTTCTACAGAACCAAAGCCCAAAACATCCTGGCCCTGTCCCGCCTGCTTATCGAGAAGTACGAATCAAAGGTTCCCGACACCATGGAGGGACTGCTTCAGCTCAAGGGCGTAGGGCGCAAGACGGCCAACCTCGTGCTGGCCGCGGGGTATCAGATCCCGGCAATATGCGTGGATACCCACGTCCACCGTATCACCAACCGATGGGGTTACGTCCGGACGAAAACCCCGGACGAAACGGAACAGGCTTTGAGAAAGAAACTGCCTCCCAAATACTGGATGGAGGTCAACCGGGTGCTCGTAATGTTTGGGCAGAATTGGTGTAAACCCATCTCCCCAAAATGTACGACCTGCCCCATCGGAGCGGCTTGCCCCCGCATCGGGGTCAAGCATCACCGGTAGGTCCGGCGGGTACTCGGGTCGACGGGGCCCGACGTGATAGAATTCAGGCGACTGGAAAAACCCTTTCATTAAATCGGCGGGCAAACATCAGGGAGGAACCATGCCAGACCTCGAAAACAATCCCTCAACCGATACGGTTCAGAACCTGAAATACGGGCCGGACGGTCTGATCCCGGCCATCGTTCAGGAGGACGGCACGGGAGAAGTCCTGATGATGGCTTACATGAACGAGGAGTCCCTACGCATGACTCTGGAAAAGGGATTTACTCATTTCTGGAGTCGCTCTCGCAAGAAGTTCTGGATGAAGGGTGAGTCCTCAGGCCACGTTCAGGAGGTCAAGCGAATTCTGTACGACTGCGACCGCGATACTCTCCTTATCCGGGTGATCCAGAAGGGGCCGGGCGCCTGCCATACGGGACACCGGAGCTGTTTCTTCACAGGCATCGAAGGCAAAGAGGTCGGTAAAGCGACATTCAGCGTGGACGACGCCTACCGCGGGCAGCCCATTCTGGAACGGCTGGTGGATATCATTCGGGAGCGCCTCAAGACGCGGCCGGAGGGATCTTATGTGTCGTCACTCATGGAACGGGGCCGGGAGGCCATCCTCAAGAAGGTAGGGGAAGAGGCCACAGAGGTCGTTCTGGCGGGCGCCCAGGGCGACCGCCAGGCGATGATTCGGGAAACAGCGGATTTATGGTTTCACACCCTCGTCGCGCTGGTGGATCAGGGCATCGCCCTTGAAGAGGTATACGACGAACTTCGGTCCCGCCGACCGGGAAAGAAAGAGGAATAGAACGCCATGGCATCTGACTGTCTCTTTTGCCGAATTGCCCGAAAGGAAATCCCGTCCAAGGTAGTCCATGAGGACGACCATTCCATAGCCTTTGACGATATCAATCCCAAAGCCCCTGTCCATGTCCTGATTATCCCCCGTAAGCACGTTTCAACCATTGACGATGTTGCGCCTGAGGATACACAGGTCCTCGGGCACCTCGTCCAGGTGGCCCGGACCATTGCCCGGAGTCGGGGCATTGCAGACTCCGGCTATCGGCTGGTGTTCAATTGTCGCGCGGACGCAGGCCAGGAGGTCTTCCACATCCATCTCCACCTCGTCGGCGGAAGAAAGATGTCCTGGCCTCCCGGGTAGGGGGCGGGCGGTCCGGCGCCGCAGAGAATAGGGAGTGAGAGCACGGTCGCGGAGAACTCAGGGCTTTCGGCCACGGTACCGGCGTCTCATTGATTCCGGGCGGGCGGGCGAAGGGGTCCAGACCCTGGTTCAGGCCCTTGCCGCATGCCAACTGTGTCCTCGGGAATGCGGCGTCAACCGACTTGAGGGAGAGCATGGATTCTGCGAAACCGGCCGCCTGTCCAGATTAGCAAAAACCTGCGTGCATATGGGAGAGGAACCACCGCTGTCCGGAGATTCAGGCTCAGGAACCGTGTTCTTTGCGGGCTGCAACCTGAGATGCCGTTTCTGCCAGAATCACCAGATATCCCAACCCGTCGAAAAGCAATATCCTGAAATCTCTGCGGACAGCCTCGCCTGGGCGCTCGTCGAGCTCCAGAAACAGGGAGTACACAACATCAATTTCGTATCCCCTTCCCACGTGATGCCCCAAATGGCCGAGGCCATCTGGTTGGCCGGAACGCAGGGCTTGTCGCTGCCTGTGGTCTTTAACAGTAACGGTTATGAGTCTGTGGCTGCCCTGCAAATGCTCGAGGGTTTTGTGGATGTCTATTTGCCTGATCTGAAATACGCGACAAGGGAAACCTCGACTGAGCTCTCCGGAGCGCCAGACTACACCGTGGCGGCTCTCGCCGCCATCGGAGAGATGTACAGACAGGTCGGCCCACTTCAGACCGACGAGACCGGGTTGGCGCGTTCAGGGCTGATCGTGCGACACCTCGTCCTGCCGGGACGGGTAGACGAGAGCCTGTCCGTGCTTCGGCATCTCGTAACCCACCTGGACGAGGAAGTGACCGTATCCATCATGTCCCAGTACTACCCGGCCCATCGCGCCCGTGAGTGCCGGGGTCTCGACCTAACGGTCGCGCGGGAAGAATATGATACCGTCGTGCATGCAGCCCTTGCCCTGGGGCTTGAGAACCTGTGGACCCAGGACCGTACCAGCGCGGAACACTACCGCCCGGATTTCCTCCAGCCTCACCCCTTCGAGTTCTGACCGTCGGTTTGCAGCACGGCAACATCGCACACCCTCAGCCCCGGGGCAGAGCGTCCGGGGGGGACGTCGGCCGGGAGCCGTAACCTGGGAGGCGCTTCACTCCGGGCCTTTTCATAGCGACCGGGGGTGTGCCCGGCATACTGCCTCCAGGCGATTTGGAGGGGGCGGTTCGGGTTATGGGCCCTGGGCGCCTGCTGGTATAATGGGCCAAGGGCTGACAAAAGCGGGAGACCGGGGTATAATACTGACCCATAAACGAATCTTGATGTTTTTTCAGGGTGAGACCCGTCAATTCGAAAGGAGATTCAGACAATGGCCACAAGACTTGACTTCAAAGGAATGAATTGCCCGATGCCCATCATGAAGACCGCCATGGCGGTGAAGAAGGCGGCCTCGGGAGACCAGTTTGAAATCGTATGCGACGACCCGGGTTTTGAACCGGATATCACCGCGTGGTGTAACGAAACCAAGAATGTCCTGAACGGAATCAGGAAAGAGGGCAAGGATATCATTGCCACAATCACCAAGGCCTGATCAGCCGGACTATAAGAGAGGTGAACCCTATGAGTGGTGAACAGACAGCGGAAAAATCCATGGCCGCGGTGACGGACGGAAAGATTGCCGAAAAGGTCAAGGAACTTGAGGACCGGATCGCACAACTGGAAGTCAACAAGGGCAACATGACCATGGTGCTCTTCAGCGGCGACTTTGACAAGGCCTTTGCAGCGTTTATCATTGCCAACGGAGCCCTTGCCATGGGCAAGGAGGTGACCATGTTTGTCACCTTCTGGGGTCTGGACGCCATTAAAAAGCCCGCCTTCAGTACCGCCGGAAGAGGTTTTCTGGAAAAGATGGTTCTGGCGATGCGGCCCAAAGGCCCGAACAAGCTGGCCACCTCGAAGATGAATTTCGGGGGTATCGGCCCCAAGCTTTTCCGTTTCATGATGAAGCAGAAAAACGTGGAACAGCTGCATACCATGATCGAGATGGCCCAGGAGTTCGGAGTCCGGATTGTGGCGTGCCAGATGTCCATGGACGTCATGGGGCTGAAGAAGGAAGACCTTCTTGACGGCGTGGAAGTCGGAGGCGTGGCCCTCTTCCTGAACAGTTCCTACCAGTCCAACACGACGCTGTTCGTTTAACCAGCCTGATAAAGAAAAATTGGAAGGCGGGGTCATTCCTCGCCTTTTTTCTTTGAAAAGTTACGGCGGGGCTTGGCCCCGCCGCTTTCTCAGACATCTAAACCGTCGTATGGCCTAAAACACATACGTAAGCTGGACACCCACGGAGTCCTCTTCAAGAGAGATTTTCGCATTTGAATTCGCGCTTCCCCCAAAAGCGGGCCGGAACCCGACAGGGATATCGTTTTGACCCTTTTCCGTCTCTTTGAAGGCCTTCATATACGTTAGACCAAGGCCCCAGTGAGCACCCAACGTGTAATCAAAACCAATGGCAAAGTGCTGTTCCACAAGAGCCGGGAAGATGAGGTTGTTGAAAACGTCTTCTTCGTCAATTGGGGCCTTCGAATAGTTATAGCCGGCCCGGACGTTCAGCTGTTCCATCGGCGTTACCTGGACACCCAAAGCGTAAACCCACTGGTCCTCCCACCCAAAATCAAGGTCCGTCTTGTCCGTTTCCCCACCGTTCAGGAAGTTCCCGTCGGTGTCAAAAGAATTTGCAGGTCCCTTCAACTCCACCTTGTCGTGAGTATCCGACCAGTTTATCCATTTTATGTCCGCCGTGACCAACACCTTTTCGTGCGGTCGAACCGCCACGCCGACGGCCGCCTGCTGTGGATAATCGAGGTCCAGTTCATAGGTCCCGGCCAACCCCATTCCCCCGTTGACACCGAAAACATCGTCTACCCCCACCCGGTATTCACCGGCGGCAAAGTACTGCTTACTGGTGTACGATGCGCCCACGGTAAGCCACGGGGTGGGGTCATAAAGAACGCCCACCGACGCACCGTACCCCAGTTGGCTCGTCGGACGTCCCAGATCGAGATTGAGGGGGCCAAACAAAGGTACGAATAGGAAGGTTTCCCTGAGGGTGACTGACTGATAGTCGACGTTAAGTGCGGCGCCCACGCTCAGCCGGTCGTTCACATTCCACGCAACGGTCGGTGCCATCTTCCAGAATTGTATGGCGCTGTACCCGTCAAAGGTGACCGCAGGGGAGCCCGGGCCCAGAACACCGGCCCCAATCATGGTCACCTGGCCGTAATCCACACCCAGGCCCGACGTCGCAAACATGCCGCCGCCGAAGAACATGTCGTTTCTATCAAAAGCGGGAGCTGTCCAGCCAATGGACGGAACTCCATAAAGTTCAGACCCGCCCGACTCAGACGCCCCACCCAACCCCATGCTCGAGAAATCCACTTCCCGCTGGGGCATAAAGGCCTCCATGCTGAAGTCCGCGCGGCTCCCGATTCGCGCCATGCCAGCCGGGTTGGTGATGGCCGTCATCGCATCCATGGGGGCCGCGGTCACGGCACCTCCCATGCTCTTCTGCTTCTGGCCTACCCCGATCAGCTGGTAGCCATTTGTCGCAAACGACGGTACAGTCAAACCCAGAACCATAAAAACTGCCAGAATTATCGTGATTTTTCTCATGCCTGCCTCCGATAGACGATGTATGGAATTGCCGAGGGGCATGCGCCCTGCTGATTGAATTATCGGCGTTATGGGAGCGGCCCTTGAACTGCCGGGAACTCCATGACATTATGGGCCGGCCTAAGGCCCAAAGACCGCGTGAAAACAGGCCTATCAAAAGGACAAACGGTGCAGCCCGCGGGCCCAGGCGCTATTTATTTAGTCAAGCAGAAGACTTACAGCAACGGCATTCCAAGGTCGAGATGACTGAGGACTTCAGGCCCAAATTGTG
>QJVM01000037.1 GCA_003235715.1 Nitrospirota bacterium | reverse complement strand
GCTGGACCATGTCGTTTGGCTCGGAACCGGAGGCCTTCAAGGCCTATGCCGAGGCCATGCCGAACAACTGTATCTTTCTTGTGGATACCTATGACTCCATCTCCGGGGTCAGGAACGCCATCCGCGTCGGTCGGTGGCTCCGGGAACAGGGGCACAAGCTTGTGGGTATCCGGCTGGATTCCGGAGATCTGGCCTACCTCAGCGTTGAAGCCCGAAAGATGCTTGACGAGGCCGGTTTTGAAAATGCCCTGATTGTGGCGAGCAACGAACTGGACGAACGTCTTGTGACGAGCCTCCACCAGCAGGGTGCCCGTATCGACGTCTGGGGTGTGGGAACCAAACTGGTAACTGGTGAGGAGCAACCCGCCCTTGGCGGCGTCTACAAACTAACCGCCATTCGTTCAGGGGAGGGTTGGCAGAGAAAGCTGAAACTGTCGGAGCAGGTGGCCAAGGTCAACATTCCCGGCATTCTGAACGTGAGGCGTTTTTCTGATTCCCAGGGGCACGCGGTCGCAGACGCCGTTTACGATATAGAGGTTCATGCGAAGGGCAACTGGGAGATTCGGGATCCCCTCGTGCCTTTTCATCGGAAGGAACTGGCCCGCGGACTTCGTCACGAAGAACTGCTGGTTCCCGTCTTCAGGGGAGGCAAACCGGTCTACGAACCTCCTCCGCTTCTGGAGGTGCAGGTCCGGACCCGTCGGCAGCTTTCATGTTTTCACCCTGCTATCCGGCGCTTCGAGAACCCGCACGTCTATCCGGTGGGCCTGGAGCGTCAGCTCCATGATCTCCGGACGACCCTCATCGAGCAAGAGCGGGCCAAGGTCGTCAAAGCATAACGTTGAGGAGAAAACGCGGCAGAACCCGGGGCATCTGAAGGCCTATGATATTACGGAAAAGATGAGGCAGAGCCCCACCATCACCCGAAAGGCCGCATCCATATACGTCAGACGGTAGATCTCCTCCTCGGACTGGTTCCCGTACATTTCCGCTATGGGCCTTGCGAGTCTTTCGGGGCTGAAGGCTATGGTTCCGCCGATGGCCGTCAACAATACGATGGTGACCCAGAGAAACCATTCGAGGCGCGGGACCGGGAGGGCCGAGGCCAAGATACCGGCAACAGACAGAAGGATGAGACCATGAAGTCGAAAGAGGCGGTGCCGAGACCAGCTTTTCCAGAGTTGTGCCCAGAGGTCGGGCCGGAAGAACTCCACTACGGAGATAATCAGGTTTGAAAAACCGATAATAATGACTGCATTGTGCACCGCAGATTATAGCGCTTTTCGTGGAACCGCCGCGCCCCGGGACATGGTGCGGGGTCAGGAGACGTCCAGATGGCTGGACGTGATCGTGCCGCCGCCCAGGACGCGTTCCCCCAGGTAGAACACGGCCGCCTGCCCCGGTGCGGGAGACCACTGGGGTATTTTGAAGGAGACCCGGGCTGAATTCGCTGGCCCGAGGGAGAGCATAGCCGGAGCTTCCTTCATAGTGGAACGCAACCGAGCCGAGACGGACAACGAGGAAGCGGCCGGCCTAGGCCCCGTCCAGTTGAGATCCGTCACCTCGAAATCACGGCGCACCCCTTCTTCCCGTCTGCCAAGGACGACCCGGTTCCGGTTCCGGTCCATTCGGACCACGTAAAGCCGGTGACCGGCTGGAATGCCCAGCCCCCGTCTTTGGCCCACCGTATAGAAGGCCAGCCCTGCATGCCGGCCAAGCACCTTTCCGGAAGAATCCACGAAATCCCCGGGGGTGACGGATTCCGGCGAGAAATTCCGGATAAATTCGCCGTACCTGCCCTTGCCGATGAAACAGATATCCTGGCTTTCGGGACGGTGGGCCGTCGGCAATCCGGCCTCCTCCGCCATGGCTCGAACCTCATCCTTTCTCAGCTCTCCCAGAGGGAAGAGGGTGTGCTCCATCTCTTCCCGGGTCATCACATAGAGGAAATACGACTGGTCTTTTGCCGGGTCCTTTCCCCTGAAGAGCAAGGGGGCCCCGTCGTCTTTCAAGAGTCGCGCATAATGCCCGGTCGCCACGGCATCGGCTGAGGTTTCGCGGGCTTGTTCCAACAGAAACCTGAACTTGATCTGCCGGTTGCAGAGGACACAGGGATTGGGCGTGTGCCCCTTGATGTAGGCCTCGCAGAAGGGCTCGATGACCTGTTCCCGGAAGGCGGTCCGAAGGTCGACAGAGAAATGGGGGATCCCGATCCGACGGCAGACCCCCTCTGCGGCGCGAAGGGATTCAAGGGAGCAGCAGAGTCCGGGGTCCGAACGGTGTCGCTGGTCCCATATCTGGAAGGAAAGACCGATGACTTCATGGCCCTCCCGGTGAAGGCGGAGAGCCGTGACCGATGAATCCACCCCTCCACTCATGCCCACGAGGATCTTCATGACGCTTCAGAATTTTCGCCGGCCTTCCCGACAGACGAGGCGGTGACTGCAGGTCCCCCGAGATGTCTGCCGAAGAGCCGCGGTCGAGACCTCAAAGAATTTGCGACGCGAGTTCTGCCAGTTCCGAGCGTTCCCCCTTCACCAGGGTGCTGTGCCCGGAGATCTCGACAGACTTGAACTTCTTGGCCGTGTAAATGAGCCCATTGCTTTCCGAATCGATGTAGGGATTGTCTATCTGGTACGGGTCGCCGGTCAGGACGATTTTTGTCCCCTCGCCCACGCGAGTGATGATCGTTTTGACTTCATGGGGCGTCAGGTTCTGGGCCTCGTCTACGATGAAATACTGGTTGGCCAGACTTCGCCCCCGGATATAGGTCAGAGGTTCGAGTTCGAGCATTCCGGAATTGATGAGATCCCGAGGCGATTTCATCCCCTTGATCGGGCTCCCCGCCGAGAGGAGAAACTCCAGATTGTCAAATATGGGCTGAAGCCAAGGGCGTATCTTGGCTTCAATGTCTCCGGGCAGAAAGCCCACGTCCCGACCGAGCGGAAAGATGGGGCGGCTGACCACGAGGCGCGTGTAGCGTTCCTCCTTCATCTTGGCCAGTCCCGCAGCGATGGCCAAAAGGGTTTTTCCCGTGCCTGCTTTTCCTACCAGGGTCACCAATTGGATCCGATCCTCGAGAAGAAGGGTCAGGGCATGCTGCTGCTCCTTGTTCCGAGCGGAAATTCCGGAGATCTTTTCCTTCTTTTCAATAAGCAGATTCAGGGTATGGTCATCCTTGCGGAAGAGGGCCAGGGCGGAATGTTTCTCCGAGGATTCACCCCGCACGATGACCAGTCCGTTTGGCACCAGGTTTTCGGTTTGCTCGGTGAAGAGTGTGATCTTCCTGTCGTGATACAGCTGGTCAATTTCGGAATCAGGAAGGGACAGGGTATGTTCTTCGCCGAAGAGCTCCTTGTATTCAACCTTGTCCGTTTTGTAGTCCTCGGCCTGGATCCGGAGCGCGTCCGCCTTTACCCGGAGGTTGGCGTCCTTGCTGACCACGATAACGGATTTGCGCTTGTCCTCGGGCATGGAATCCTGTATCCGTTTGATGAAGAGGGCCGTGGCCAGAATACGGTTATCGTTCTTCACGCGATCCAGAGGCGCAGGAAGATTACCGTCCACATGGCTTTCGACCTCCACTTTCAGGAGGCCGCCATTTTCCAGGCCGACCCCCTCAAAGAGAGGGGATTTCTTCCGCAGGCGGTCCAGTTGCCGCACGACCTCCCTGGCATTGCGGGCTTTCTCGTCACTCCCCTTCTTGAAGTTGTCCAGTTCCTCGATGACCCCGATGGGCAGGTAGACGTGGTTGTCTGAAAAGCTGAAAAGGGCACGCGGGTCGTGGATCAGGACATTGGTGTCCAGGACGAAGATCTTCTGCATGAACGGGTTCCTCAGCCGGATTCCTCTAGGAGTGATGGGGGGCCCTGTATGGACCCCCAGGGCCCATCCGTAGTAAACCACAAATCCTGACCCCTGTCATGGCATGAGGGCGCAGGCAAGAGTTTCAGACGTTGTTCAAGACCGATGGAGCCGGTATTTCGTCCTGCCGCTGCAAAGTCAACACGTCAGTGGTAGATGGCGATCTGGTTTCGACCCTGCTTCTTTGCGTCCAGAAGAGCCCGGTCAGCACAGGCCACCAGGTCGGAAGGGGCTTTCATCTTGTTGTTGGGATACGAGGCAAATCCTACGCTCACGGAGACCGGGAGTCCTTTTTTTAGGCTTCGGAATCGGTGTCCGCTGACCCTCCGGACGAGACGTTCGGCCTCGATTACGGCGCCGCTTACGTCGCTTTGAGGCATCAGGACAATAAATTCGTCGCCTCCGTAGCGACCCACGATATCGCTCTTTCGGAAATTCTCCTCAAGCAACTGAGCAAACTCCACGAGCACCCCATCCCCGCACTTGTGGCCATACCGGTCGTTGATTTCTTTGAAGTTATCCAGGTCCACCATCATGCACGAAAGGGGAAGGGCGTGCCGGATGGCCCGGCTGAACTCCTGGTCAAGACGCTTCCCCAGGTATCGGAGGTTGTAAAGACCCGTGAGTGCGTCGGTGGCGGCCATTCGCTCGAACTTGCGCTTCTCGCCCTCCAGCTTTTCGAAGACAAAGGCGCGATGGATGGCGTTGGCCGAGGCGCGGCTTAACTCCTGCACGAACTGAATTTCGCTGTCCGAGAAGGGGCGGGTGGTGGATGAGGCCCGCAAGAAGAGGTGGTTGAAGACTTTGTGATGGGACGTGATGGGTACGACCATAATGGAACGAATACGCCGATCGGCGAGCATGCTCCGGATCTGGCCAGTCAGCGGATCAACGTTGACATCCTTGACCACCACGGGTTTCTTCTTCCGGCAGGCCACATGAATTTCGGGGTATTTCCCCAGTTCGAGCCTGAGATCCGGAGCTTTGTAATTTTCGTGGGTGCTCAGGATGTCGATCTGCTTCTTCTTTTCATCGACGCTGACGATAGAGCATCGAAACACGGGCATATTATCGGCCAGTTCTTTCACGATATGGTGCAAAACCTTTCCGGGTTCGACCATGGAGAAACCGCTGGCGGCAATATCAATGACCTTCCGGAAATCTTGTTGCTGCCGCGACAGTTCCCGGAACTTTGCTGCGGTGTCGAGAACGCGGGAAATCCTGAAGAGAAACTCACGCTTTCGCAACGGGATGGTGATCAGATCGTCGGGTGGCCCTGTCTCGGCGAAAGAGATCAGGCCCAGGCCCTTTTCGTCGGTGACCAGAATCACGGGGACGGGGTGCTCGAGTTCCAAAGCGGCCGTCCGGGCTTTTGGATAAAACTTGGGGGATGCGAGAATGAGAGCGGGACCCCCGACGGGGTCGTGCAGCCGTTTCAGAAGTCCCTGGGGGGAACGAAGCCAATGGAAGCTGTGACCGGTCCCTTTGAGAACCCGCCCGACTCCCTTGCATATGGCCGTGTCGTTTTCGAGGAGAAGAAGATTGGCCATGCTGATGCCCGATTCGGACACCTCCCCAGTGCCTATCAGGATGCCCGAATCTCGGGATGTTGTCAAAGGAAATCCCTAAAAATACACTGTTTTCATTCTTCTTCCGTTCTTGACATATAAGGGGTTGGATGCTACATTCGACGATTGGTCTGGGTGCGACCCGGCCCGTAAATCCCGGACTCCGCTCCGACACGGGGGCCGTTGGAGGAGTTAACAGAGATGGCTGACCTTGATGACGTGCGGCAGGGTAAGCAGTATTTCGCCGAGATCCCGATGAAGAGCGAACCTTTCTATCTCAAGGGGGCGAACCATTATGACTGGGGCATGTCCAATCGCCTGGCGAACATTTTCAATCCGGCCAGCGGACGGACCCTTATGCTGGCCATAGACCATGGATATTTCCAGGGCCCGACGACCGGGCTCGAAAGGGTAGACCTCAATATCGTGCCATTGCTCCCCCATACGGATACGCTTATGCTGACCCGGGGGATCCTGAGGTCCACCATCCCCCCAGCCTATACGAAAGGCGTTGTGCTGCGGGCCAGCGCAGGACCAAGCATTCTCAAGGAGCTTTCCAATGAGCATCTGGCCATGGACATGGAGGATGCCCTTCGACTCAATGCGGCGGCGCTGGCTGTCCAGGTCTTTATCGGAGGGGAATTCGAGACCCAGTCGGTGAATAATCTGACCCGACTTATTGATATGGGGAACCGTTATGGAATACCTGTTCTGGCAGTCACGGCTGTGGGCAAGAACATGACGCGAGATGCGCGGTATTTCAGGCTGGCCTGCCGCATTTGTGCCGAACTCGGCGCGGCCTATGTCAAGACGTACTACGTTCCCGAGGGCTTCGAGAGCGTTACGGCGTCCTGTCCGGTGCCCATTGTTATGGCCGGCGGCAAGAAGATACCGGAACTGGAGGCCTTAACCATGGCTTGGCGCGCCGTTCAGGAAGGGGCTGCGGGCGTGGATATGGGGAGAAATATCTTCCAGTCCGATCATCCCGCAGCGATGATCCAGGCGGTGAGCAAGGTGATTCACGAAGACATGAAACCCCAGGACGCTCTGGAACTCTATCGAACCCTGAAAAGCGAGACTCCCTGAACGCTCTTCAGATACAACCGGCCCAAGTCTTGCGCCCGGGATTCTTGGCTCATACCCGAATAGGAAGGATAACGGCAGGCGCCGTCAAAGGGCGGCCAGGAAGTCTGTTCCCGGACTGACCGTTACGTACGCCCTACCCTGTACCTCAGCAGCCGGTTTAGCTTCGACGGAGCGAAAGTATGAAGAATCAATGGTCAGATGACGATGCCGGAATGTTTCTGAAAAGATACGGGCGCCGTTTCGGGAAAGACCTGGCCATAAGAACCTATTCTTCCCGTCTGTTGGGCCTCGAAACGGCTTTGGTATTGCACGGCGGGGGCAATACCTCGGTGAAGACGACGGCCAGGGACGTCTTTGCCGAGAAACGGAATGTGCTGTATGTGAAGGCTTCCGGGGTGGACCTTCGGGATATTGGCCCCGAAGGACATACCGGTCTGGACCTTGCTTATCTGCTCCGATTTCATCAGCTTCGAGAACTCCCCGATGAAACCCTGATCAACGAATTCAGGACGCATCTCCTCGACGCCGGGGCAGCCACCCCCTCCCTGGAAACGCTGATGCATGCCTTCATCCCCTATAAATATGTGGACCATACGCACCCGGAAGCCTTTCTTGCCCTGACAAACCTTAGGGGCGGCCGTCGGAGGGTCGTGGAATTCTTCGGCGACCGGCTGACGGTGATCCCTTACATGACTCCCGGCTTCGCGCTGGCGCAGGCCGTATTTGGGGCCTTCAGGAGGAATCCTGCGGCTGACGGGCTTTTGATCCTTCACCATGGTCTGGTGACATGGGGAAAGACGGCCGCCGAGTCCTACGGGAAGACCATAGAGATCGTTTCGGCTGCGGAAAGGCTGATTCGCAGGAATTCACACAAGCGGCGGCCAAGGCCTTCCAGGGTATCCTTTGAGGAGGCACGGGAGCGCTACACGTCTGTGGCTCCGATGCTTCGGGGGGTTCTGGCCGTCCCGTCGGGGGATATGGACCGGCCCTTTGAAAATGTGATCCTGAGGCCCCTCATTACCCGGGAGGTTCTTGATTTTCTGTCCAGTAGAGGGGCACGAGAAAGGGTCCTTTCTCCCCCTCTCACGACGGATTACCTGGTACGGACCAAAGCGTATCCCATGTGGCTTGAACTGCCCGAGGGGCCGGCCGGAAAGATCGAAGATGTTCTTCTGGACGCGATCGAGAAGTACGCCCGGCAGTATATTCAGTATCTCTCCCGTCACGCGGCAAAGATGGAAGAAGGGCTTGATGTGTTTGACTCCAGGCCCCGCGTGATCTTTATCCCGGGGGTGGGGGGCGTCTGTGCGGGTCGTGATGCCCGGGCTGCGGGCATAGCCCTTGATATCACGGAACAGTCCGTCCGGGTGAAATCCAGGATTGCCGATATGGGCGTGTATCAGGGACTTGCAGAGCCGGACCTTTTTGCCATGGAATATCGCGCCTACCAGCATGCCAAGGTCGGAACGGCGGCGGACCCTTTCCTGTCCCGGAGGGTGGCCCTCGTCACCGGTGCCGCCGGGGCCATAGGGTACGGAATTTGTCGAAGGTTGCTCGAGGCCGGATGTCACGTCGCAGCGACCGACCTGTCGGGAAAAGCCTTGAGCAGCATGGGCGAGGAACTGTCTGCATCCTATCCCGGAAAACTCCTCACAATTTCCATGGATGTAACCGATGCCGAGTCCGTAAAGAGGGGGTTCGGTTCCGCGATCCTGGAATGGGGCGGCGTGGACCTGGTCATCGTGAATGCGGGTCTCGCCCATGTGGCGACGCTTTCTGAACTCAGGCCGGGGGACTTCCGAAGACTCGAGCGTGTCAACGCAGAGGGGACCCTGAATGTTCTTACTGCGGCTGGAAACCATTTTCGCATTCAGAAAACCGGAGGAGATATCGTTCTTATCTCCACGAAGAACGTATTTGCGCCTGGAGCAAGTTTTGGGGCCTACAGCGCCACCAAAGCGGCCGCCCACCAACTGGCCCGTATTGCGTCACTGGAATTGGCCGGTATCGGGGTGAGGGTAAACATGGTGGCCCCGGATGCTGTCTTTTCAGAGGGGGCACGGAAGTCTGGCTTGTGGCAAGAGGTGGGACCGGCGCGCATGAGGGCCCGGGGTTTGGATGAGAAGGGGCTGGAAGCCTATTACTGCGAGCGTAACCTGCTGAAGAGCCGGGTGACCGCGGGACACGTTGCCGCGGCCGTGCTGTTTCTGGCACGAAGGGAAACTCCAACGACCGGTGCAACGATTCCCGTGGACGGGGGGTTGCCGGATGCGACTCCCAGATAGGGGGTGTGGTGTCAGTATGCTTGATGTTTTAGACTTGACGAGGGGGACCGAAAGGATTTGAGTATGTACCTGTGTCTGTGCCTTGCTACCCTTGCCCTCATCTTGTTTCCGTCAGAGGCGCAGGCCTGGGGGCCACTCACCCACCTGTACCTGGGGCGTGAACTGCTGGCGCAGGGAACCGAGGCGATCCCGACCGCCATTCATGCCATTCTCCATGCCTATCCAAAGGATTTTCTTTATGGGACGATTCTGGCCGACGTGGTCGTGGGGAAGAGGTTCCAAGAACCCACGGGCGACTCCCACTCCTGGCGTCTTGTCCGGGTCCTGCTCGATATGGCTCGCACCAAAGCGCACAGGGCCTTCGCCTATGGATATCAGGTGCATCTGGCCGCGGACACTGTCGCTCATAACGAATACATTCCACGTTTCGCAAGACTGCCTAACCTGACGCATACCATTCTCGAAATGCGGGCCGACAGCCTGGTGGACCGCCGAATGTGGCAGAAACCGGACCGACTCGTCCAGTTGCGAAACGATCTGCTTCTGGAGAAGGCCCTGGAACGGACGCCTTTGGGATTCAGCACGAACAAGCGCCTCTTCCAAGGAATGCTAAGTCTCACCCGCTTCCATCACGGACGGCCCTTCGCAGATATCATCAATCGGCGCCTGCCTTACCAGGTTCCCAAGGAAGATATCCAATACTATTGGCAGAAATCCTTGTTCCATATGATTGAATCTCTTGCGGAAGGCGAGCATGCGCCTGTACGGCGGGGCGATCCGTCGGGATGGCGGCTCCGGAGCCGTGCTACGGCCTTTACCGGTCGCTGAGCTCCGCTTCTGCGGTACATCCATCCAAGCGTTTGACCGTATCCGCATGCAGGAAAATTCCATAGGAGGGTTCTTATGCCGAAGGCAACCGTATCATTGGTGAAGGATATGCAGTTTCTTGGGGAGACCGGCTCAGGGCACGTAATTGTCATGGATGCGAACGAACAGTTCGGAGGGCACGATACCGGCTCCCGACCAATGGAACTTCTTCTGGTGGGTTTCGGAGGGTGTACGGGCATGGACGTGATCTCCATCCTCCGGAAGAAGCGTCAGAAGGTCAACGGGCTCAGCATCACTGTGGATGGCACCAAGGCGGACGGCCATCCGGGCCGGTACACGAAGATTCATCTCAAGTACACCGTGACCGGGAAAGAGGTGAAGCCGGACGCGGTCGAACGTTCCATCAGTCTTTCTCTTGAGAAATACTGCTCGGTCGGCGCGACTCTCGGCGCCTCGGCAGAGATCACTCACGAGTTCGAGATTGTCGAAGCTGACTAGGGCGGGGAAAAGAAGTGGAGGCGACGAGCGGATTCGAACCGCTGAATAAAGGTTTTGCAGACCTCTCCCTTACCACTTGGGTACGTCGCCCCGGGCACAACCGGATAAACTGAAAAGGCCCGGGCGGGCCTTGAATTTTGCATGGAGCGGGAAACGGGATTCGAACCCGCGACCCCAACCTTGGCAAGGTTGTGCTCTACCAACTGAGCTATTCCCGCATTCCGTTGGCGAGCAGAAAGATACCCTAAGCTCAAACTTTTTGTCAATTCAGCCGTAATAGCCGTAATCTGACGACTGGCTTGTCCCGCAGGGCTGGCGGGTCCACGAGGCGGACCGAAATTGTTTGGGCTGTGGCATCAGATATTTTTCTCCAGAGGTGCGCCATAAGGAATACTCGGCGGCGAGAACTCGTTTAGCCCAGCTTTCTTGCCTGCCGTGGCTGTATCCGCCTATGTCCCAGAGAGTGCCCTCATTGACCGGCCACACCACAGCTGTCTTCCCAGACGGTGAATGAAGACCGCACGCGCTCTTCC
>QJVM01000111.1 GCA_003235715.1 Nitrospirota bacterium | reverse complement strand
CGGCATCCCAAAATCTCGCAGTCGTATCATCGCTACAAGATACAATGCGCTTGCCATCCGGACTGAAACCTACGGAACCGACCCCGCGTCCGTGGCCACGAAGAGTAAGCAATTCTGCACCCGTGGATGTATCCCACACCCTGACCGTTTGGTCGTTGCTGCCGGAGACAATCCACTTGCCGTCCGGGCTATATGCTACTGAGGTAACCATGCCTTCATGCCCGCGAAGGGTCATCAACTCTGCGCCTGTGTTCGCGTCCCACACTTTGATGGTGTCTTTTCGGCGGGCCTGAAAGATCTTTGAATTTGTGACGGCGGCAGTGGGTTCGCGAGGCAGGGATCAGCCCTGGCGAGAGGGGGCGGTTTGCTTCTGAAGCGTGTCCTGGTAGTTCCAGGGCATCCAATCTGCAGGGTGAGCGCATAGCTCGTCTGCGTGCTTCTGGAGTGCCGTGAGGTAATCGAAGGGATTGACGCGGTTCAGTTCGCAGGTGTGGATCAGGCTCATGAACAGATCCCCCACGCGGGCGCCATTCTCCGTCTTGTAGAAGTAGGCATTCTTGCGATGCAAAATCGCCTTTTTGAGAGCCCGTTCGCATACGTTGTTGTCCAGGGGGGCACCAGACTGGTGGAGAAAAAGGGTTAGCTCGTTCCAGTGCTTGAGCATGTAGGTGATCGCCTGGCCCAGCCCGCTGTTGGGCTCAACCTTTCTTTCCTCGAACTGGGCGGTCAGCCAAGTTTTGAGGGCGTCCATCTTCGGGCCGCTCTTCTCCTGGTGGAAGTGCAGTCGCTGTTCCGGAGATAGCCCTTGGTCCTTCGCCCAAGCATCGTTCGTGTAGACTTCTTTGAGGATCAGCAGCACATGTAGGCATTCCTCGGGGAAGTTCATGGCCACGTCCACAAACTGCCGGCGGGCGTGGGCCAGACAGTGGGCCACGATGGTCTGAAGCTCTTCGGGCAGATCAGGCAGATTGCGGGACAACGCATCGCACATCTGCAGGGGCCGGCCCAACTCGGAGGCCCGTTGTTTCAAGACGGCGGCGAGGTTCTCCCCGGCGTGCCGGTGGCCCGTGAAGAACAGGGCGATCCGGTACCCCGGGAGGACGGACACGATGCCCGAGGTGAACACGCCCGTGCGTTCGGGGCGGTCCGCCGGTTCGGAGCCAATCGGGTCTCGGTGCCGACCGGTCAGGGCCAGAATCTTCGCCCCCGTATCGTCATTGTGGAAGATGTCGCCCTGAGCGGCCTGGCGGACCAACTCGTCGAGGGCCGGTTCGAGCTCGTCGGCACTGTGCTCCACGATTTCCCATTGGGTCGCGGCCGGCAAGGGAATACCCAGACTCCCCTCCAGCCGTTCCAGGCGATTGAAGGGTAGTCCCGTCCCGTACTTCAGCAACGCGATCATGCTGGCCGATTCGGCGTCATACTTCTGGGTTCCTACGTCCGGCGGCGTCTGGGCCGTGAAGATCTCGCCACACAGGTGGCAGCGCAGCTTCTGGACTTCATACACCGTGGCCCCGAGAGGCGCTTGCCCTTTGATCCGGACCAGGTGACCGGGTTCCACGCTCTCGTACACGGTGCCCTTTTGGCAGTTCGGACAGGGATCTCCCGGCTTCAGGGATTCGTGCGGTACCCGGATCTTCTCGGCGCCGACGTATGCCTCCGCCCCGTGACGCCCATGCCCTGGGGCCTTCTCCGCGGCCTCTGGCTCTCGCCTCTGTGCCGCCTCATCCTTGGAAGTTTTTCCCTGGCCGGTCTCCTCCAGAAGTCTCTCCATTACCTTGCGGGTCGTCTCCGTGGTGGCCCCGAACAACAGTTGCTTGAGCCGCTGGACCGACACCTGCTTCTTCTCCAACTCCTGGGTCAAGAATGCCAGCGTCTCAATGGCCGCGCGCAGCTTCGTGTATTCCTCGTCACTCAAGGCCGTCTTCGCTCGCCCCAGGATCGCCTCCAGCTCCCTCCGATCCAACTCCATCCGTTGGCTCCCGCCGTCGGCCGGCGGGGCAGGCAACGGATGCCGCCTCTGGCAGGCCATCTTGATCTTTCGCAGGTTGCCCATCGTCCACCCCACAGCACGTCGCCACCGCCGCGCTACTGGATAGATACATTATCGGACAACGGGGCCCCTGGCCTTCAACTCTCTCAGGATAGCACAAACCCTTTCCACGAACGGGCGGGCTCACGCTCCCACACCCACCCGACGCCAGGCCGGAACGCCCTGGGCCAGGGTCGGATTACCCCCGGACAGGAGAACCCCAAGCTGATGGGCTTCCAGGACGTGGGTCGCCTCGGATCTGCCGGGCGGCCACCATGGGAACCGTCCCGTGGACAACCGCTTTTGGCACAGCCAGAACCCCTGCCCATCGTAGACCAAGATCTTGATCGCCTTGCGGCAGCGGTTGCCAAACACGAATACGTAGCCGCTGAAGGGATCCTGGCGGAGTACTTCACGACAGACGCGGGCCAGCCCGTCGATCCCCTTGCGGAAATCGGCCGGCGCCACGGCCACCAGAATCCGCATCTGGGGCGTGACCTGAATCATGCCCGGCCGTCCCGCAACCCGCGTGCGAGAGACACCAGGTCCTCCGGGCGGGCTCCCTTCACGTGCATCCGCAGCTTGCCGCCGTCGTCTCCCTCCCACTCGACCATGCACTCGAGGGAGGAGGGTATCATTTCCCGGGGCAGAAGTTCCAGGAACTCCGGCCCGGCCTTCCCCGGCCCCGAGGCCCCCGGCGGAGCCGCCTCCAGATGCTTCTTGAGCGACTCGTACTTCAGGCCCAGCATACGGGCCGTCTGGTTGATCCCGTGCTCGCGAGCGAGCGTCACGGCCTTCGCCCAGAGCTCCTGGGGTAGCCGCTTCCGCCCTGATTGCTGATGACGCCATTGATCGAGCTGGCGTCGTGCCAGGGAAAGCGACGGCGGGACATTCGTGGGTGATCTGGGATTCATCAGTGGTTCTCCACAAAGTCGGTTTCGCCGGCTCACCTGGGCGAGCCCTTCCACGGGCCGCCGATCCAACCAGACTGCCGGCCACCGCTGACGATACCTCCTCAACAATGCTCTTTCACGCAGACCCACCGGAAGCACACGGTGCAGGAGGGGACAACCCAGATAAAGCGGAAGGGGCGACGCTGTGACTATCGACAATTTTGGGACAAAACGGCTGTTTGGGCATCCTGAATGCCGATTTGCCCCCCCGATTCAACCTCGGTTGTCGTGCCATGGGGCATTCCTGAGCTTGAATTCCCCAGAGGGCTGTGGTATATTGGGAGTCACGAGTCCGGCGATGTTGCCGG
>QJVM01000027.1 GCA_003235715.1 Nitrospirota bacterium | reverse complement strand
ACATACCCGGAAGGCCCTGCGGGCCCTGGATTTCCTGCTGGTTCAGGATATCTTCATGACCGAGACCGCAGAACTGGCCGACGTCGTGCTCCCGGCCGCGTGCTTTGCGGAGAAGGACGGAACTTTCACGAATACCGAGCGGCGCGTGCAGAGGGTTCGCAAGGCCCTGCAGCCTCCGGGAGAAGCCCGCGAGGACTGGCGCATCCTTGTCGATTTATCAAAAAGGATTGGGTATCATACGGGCCACGAATCCGCCGCGGAGATCTTTCAGGAGATGGGCCGCCTGTGGCCCGCGCTGGAGGGCATCCGCTATTCCCGCCTTGAGGCCGGCGGACTTCAGTGGCCGTGCCCGACCACAAGCCATCCCGGAACCGAATTTCTCTACAAGGGAGGCTTTCCACGGGGGAAGGTACCTTTTACGGCTGTCCCCTATGAGGCTCCGCGGGTATGGACGGATGAGCATTATCCGTTTATCATGAACACCGGAAGGAACCTCTTTCAGTACCATTACGGGTCCATGACGCGGCGTGCCGAGCCCATCGAGGCCCACGCGGGACAGGCCTACATGGAGATGAATCCTCAGGATGCCGCGGACATGGGGATCAGCGAGGGAGACCGGGTGCGGGTCACGTCTGTTCGTGGCAGCATGGAAGTCGGGGTCCGGGTGACCCGACGGGTACGGTCCGGAGAGGTTTTTGTCCCGTTGCACTACGCAGAATCCGCGGCGAACCTGCTTACGGATGACCGCCAGCTGGATGAACACTCCAGTACGCCGGGGTTCAAGGTGACGCCGGTCCGGATCGAGGCTATTTCAAAGGAGCATGATACCCCGTGAATGACTTGGTTTCCGACCTCAGGGCCCAGACGCTTTTCCAGAACATTGAAGCCGACGACATCGCGCGGGTGGCGCAGCACTTTGCCTGCATCACCGTGGACCGGGACGACCATGTGTTCCGCGTGGGGTCGGCCTCCGAGGGGCTGTACCTGATCCGTTCCGGACGGGTAGAGGTATCCAAGACCACGACGGACGGATGGCGCCAATCCCTGGTCGTGCTGACCAAGGGACATTTTCTGGGGGAGATCGCTCTCCTGGAGAAGACGACCCATGCCACCGATGCGCGTGCGCTGGAACCCACAGAACTGTACGTGATGTCCGGCGAGCAGTTCTACGCCCTGGAGCAGCAGGAGCCCGGCATCATGTTGAAGATCATCAAGAACATCGCGGTCATCCAGGGACTGAACATTCGGAGGATGAACGAGAAGTTTCTGAACGCGCTCATCAATTATTGACAGGGTATCTGCCCCGGTGATTCGTCTGGCTTCCCGGGGCACAGCAATTCTGAAGAGGCGACGAGCCTGCCTTTCATATCTGAGCGTAAAAGGAGGACACAACCTTGCCACTCGATCCAACCAAACACGCGGACTGGGAAATTGCCGAAGCGGCGGAAAAGAACATGAAGACCGTATACGAACTCGGGGAGAAACTGGGTCTCGAGAAGGAGGAACTGCTCCCGCACGGCCATTACGTGGCCAAACTGGATTTCAGCCGTATTCTGAAACGCCTTGAAAAGAAGCCCCAGGGGAAATACGTCGATGTTACGGCCATTACCCCCACCCCTCTTGGGGAAGGAAAAAGCACCTCCACGATGGGATTGACCCAGGGTCTCGGCAAGCGGGGGAAGAACGTGATTGCCGCCATCCGCCAGCCCTCGGGCGGTCCCACCATGAACATCAAGGGTTCCGCTGCGGGCGGTGGCTTGTCGCAGTGCATTCCCCTCACGCCCTTCTCGCTTGGGCTAACCGGCGACATCAACGCCATCATGAACGCCCATAACCTGGCTATGGTGGCCCTGACGAGCCGGATGCAGCACGAACGCAATTACGATGATGAACAACTGGTCCGTCTCTCGAAGATGCGCCGGCTGGACGTCGACCCGACGAACGTGGAAATGGGGTGGATTATTGATTTTTGCGCCCAGTCCCTGCGGAACATCATCATCGGGATTCCCGGGGTCAACGGCAAGGCGGACGGCTTTCAGATGACGAGCAAGTTCGGTATCGCCGTATCTTCGGAGGTAATGGCAATCCTCGCGGTGGCCAAGGACCTGAAGGACATGCGTCAGCGCATGGGCAGGATCGTGGTGGCCTACGACAAGAAGGGCAACCCGGTCACGACGGAAGATCTTGAGGTGGCGGGAGCCATGACCGCCTGGATGGTGGAAGCCCTGAATCCGAATCTGATGCAGACCATCGAGGGACAACCGGTCCTAGTTCATGCAGGACCCTTCGCCAATATTGCCATTGGCCAGTCCTCCATCATAGCGGATGAGGTGGGCCTCAAACTCGGGGATTATCATGTGACGGAATCCGGCTTTGGCGCGGATATTGGGTTTGAGAAGTTCTGGAACCTCAAATGCCGGTTCTCGGGACTGAAACCCCACGCCGCCGTGGTGGTCGCCACGATCCGGGCGCTCAAGTGTCACGGCGGGGCTCCCATCCCGGTTCCGGGCAAGCCGATGCCGGAGGAGTACAAGAGCGAGAACGTGGGCTGGGTGGAAAAGGGATGCGCCAACCTGATCCATCACATCAACAATGTCAAGAAGGCCGGCATCAACCCGGTCGTCTGCATCAATGCGTTCTATACGGACACTGAAAACGAGATCAAGGCGGTCCGACGGCTGGCGGAACAGGCAGGCGCGCGTGTGGCCCTGTCGAGGCACTGGGAGAAGGGCGGGGACGGGGCCCTCGAGTTCGCCGATGCGGTGATTGAAGCCTGCGAGGAGCCCAACGACTTCAAGTTCCTTTACGACCTCGAGATGTCTCTCAAGAACCGCATCGAACTCATTGCCACCGAGGTATACGGCGCCGACGGCGTGGATTTTGCCGGCGACGCGCTTTCCAAGCTGTCCCGCATGGAAAAGGACCCCGAAGTCGCGAAGCTGGGTCTCTGTATGGTGAAGACCCACCTCTCCCTATCGGACAACCCTGCCATCAAAGGGGTTCCCAAGGGCTGGCGGCTCCAGATCCGAGATATTCTGACGTATGGCGGAGCCGGGTTTGTGGTTCCGGTGGCCGGCAAGATCAGCCTCATGCCGGGAACGGGGTCCAACCCGGCCTACCGGCGCGTGGATGTGGACGTGGACACCGGTAAGGTCAAGGGCGTCTTCTGAGTGGCCTGTCCGTTTGTTCAGATAGGGCTTAAACATAATCGGGGGCGGGTGACCGCCCCCGGTTTTTCTTTGGCCCCGAATCCGTGACGCAGGAGGCGCTATAGTCTATAATATGCAGTTTCCCGGAAGGGGACGATGTATCTGGCAATTTCTTCTCCTTTTGAGAAGGGGGGCTGGACCATGGCAAGGAAGACGAGAAAGCGTTCACGAAAGAAGAGAATACGGCTTGAGGGTTTCAACAATCTCACAAAGACCCTGAGCTTCAATATCTACGACATCTGCTACACCACGACCCCCCGGGCGCGGGCGGAGTACCTTGAATATATCGACGAGGAGTACAATTCGAACCGCCTCCGGAAAATCATGCACGATGTGGCCGAGATCATCGGGGCCAATATCCTGAACGTCTCCTCCCAGGACTATGACCCCATGGGAGCCAGTGTGACCATGCTCATCGCGGAGCAGCCGGTGAACACCCCAAGGACGGAACTCGCGCACCTGGACAAGAGCCATATCTGTTCCCATACCTACCCGGAGAGCAACAAGCGTTCGGGCATTTCCACCTTTCGGGTGGACATTGATGTGAGCACGTGTGGCCAGGTTTCGCCGCTGAAGGCCCTGAACCATCTGATTTCGAGTTTTGAATCTGACGTGGTGCTCGTGGATTACAAGGTCCGGGGCTTTACCCGGGATACCAAGGGCAGGAAGCATTTCATGGACCACAAGATTCTTTCGATCCAGGAATATGTCAGCAAGAAACTGCTGCGTAAATACCGGACGGTGGATTTCAACATCTACGGCGAGAACCTTTTTCACACCAAGATGATCCTGAGTGAATTCAATCTGGACGGGTATCTTTTTGGATCCACGAGTGAGGACCTCTCGGAGGAGATGCGCGCGAAGGTGAGTACCCTGCTCGAACGGGAAATGACCGAGATTTTCTACTGTAAAAACGTCTACCCTTCGAGCCTCACCACTTCTTCCGACAGCTGAACCGGCGTCGGAGGGAGGTCGCAGGAGGCCCCCAGGGTCCTCCAGGGACGGGGGCTGTTATACTAGAAGCCGTTCGGGGGACAACCTCTAATCATGGGCGATTAGCTCAGTTGGGAGAGCACCACGTTCGCAACGTGGGGGTCGAGGGTTCGAATCCCTTATCGTCCACCATGCTCAAAACCCCGCTTGCGAGGCGGGATATGAAGGGGCTGATTTCAGCCCCTTTCTCTTTGGCCGCAGGCCGGGTGCGGTTTGACGGGCCCCGGGCCTTTCTGTAAAGTATCGGATGCCTGACGCCGCCGTGATCATCCCGGCCCGATATGCGTCGACCCGTTTTCCGGGCAAGCCTCTGGCCCTCCTCGCAGGCCGTCCCCTCATTCTTCACGTTCTGGATCGTGCGCGTCAGGCGAAGCGCGCGCGGCACATTGTTGTGGCCACCGATGACGACCGTATCTATCGTACGGTGAGAGAAAACGGGGGGGATGCGGTGCTCACGGGCTCCCATCATCCCACGGGAACAGACCGCATTGCCGAGGCGGCGATGAGCCTGTCCTGTGATATAATCGTCAATGTTCAAGGGGACGAACCGTTCATTCGCGGTGATATGATTGACACGGTCGTCCGTCTTCTTGAGGAGGATTCCTCGGCCGGAATGGCCACCCTCGCGTCCCGGATCAGGTCCGCAGAAGACCTGAACGACCCGAACATTGTCAAGGTGGTTTGGGGGCGGTCCGGCTATGCCCTGTATTTTTCGAGGGCACCCATTCCTTATCATCGCGACGCGTGGGCGGGGACCGGGCCCCTGGGCTTCCGAGGAGCAACCGGGAGCCTCCAGTGTTACAGGCATATAGGTATCTACGGGTATCGACGAGAATCCCTCTTTCGGCTGAGCCGTGCCGAACCGGAACCGGTGGAGGAGATCGAGAAACTGGAACAGTTGAGAGCGCTGGCGCTGGGCATCCGCATCCGGGTTGCCGAGACCACATATGAGTCCATCGGGGTGGATACCCCGGAAGATCTGGAGAAGGCGGAGACATGGCTAAATACATCTTCATAACAGGCGGGGTGGTCTCCGCACTTGGCAAGGGCATCGCCTCCGCGGCCATGGGCGCCCTGCTGGAAAGCCGGGGCTTCAAGGTCACCCTCCAGAAGCTCGATCCCTACATCAATGTGGACCCCGGAACCCTGAGCCCGTTTCAGCACGGAGAGGTCTTTGTCACCGACGATGGGGCTGAAACGGATCTGGACCTGGGCCATTACGAGAGATTTACCTCCGTCCGGGCCCTGCAGAGGAACAATTTCACCACCGGCCGCATCTACAACAACGTCATTATGAAAGAACGGCGCGGCGACTACTTGGGGGATACGGTCCAGGTGGTGCCTCACATTACGGATGAGATCAAGGCCGCCATCAAGTCCGTCGCGGACGCAAATGACGTGGTGCTGGTAGAGATCGGGGGAACCATCGGCGACATCGAGAGTCTGCCTTTTCTGGAAGCAATCCGGCAGATGCGGTACGACGTAGGCCGGGAAAATGTCCTCTACGCTCACCTCACCCTGGTGCCTTTCATTAAGACGGCTGGAGAACTCAAGACCAAGCCGACCCAGCACAGCGTCAAGGAACTGCGCGCCATCGGTATCCAGCCGGATATTCTCCTGTGTCGGACCGAGTTTCCTTTCAGCGAGGAAAGTCGAAGAAAGATCGCGTTGCATTGTAACGTGGAGCCGGATTCCGTCATCCGCGCCCTGGACGTCGATTCCATTTACGAAGTGCCGCTGGTCTACCGGGCCGAAGGGCTGGATGAACAGATCATCCGAAAGCTGGGACTTCCGGCACCGCCATCGGACGTTAGAGACTGGGAAGCCCTGGTGGAACGGCTGAAGAACCCTGTGGATTCGGTCCGCATTGCCCTGGTCGGGAAATACGTGGGGTTAAAGGACTCCTACAAAAGTCTTTACGAATCCCTGGTTCACGGCGGCATTGCCAATCAGGTATCGGTGGATGTTCAGTGGGTGGACGCGGAGGACATTGAAAGGGACGGTCCCGAGCGCGTATTGGCCGAGGTGGACGGGGTTCTCGTCCCGGGGGGCTTTGGAAGCCGGGGCAGCGAGGGAAAGATTACGGCCATTCGCTATGCTCGCGAAAAGAAGGTTCCTTTCTTCGGGATTTGTCTGGGAATGCAGCTCGCCGTCGTGGAATATCTGAGGAACGTCTGCGGCATGGCTGAGGCCAACAGCACGGAATTCGATGAGAATACGCCCTATCCGGTGATCTACCTCATGGAGCGCTGGTATGACTTCAGGCGCAAAGCCGTTCAGGAGAGGAGCAAGGCCTCGGATATGGGGGGGACCATGAGACTGGGGGCCTATCCTTGTGTGCTGGTACCGGAGACCTTTGCCTATAATCTTTACGGCCAGAAAGATATTGAGGAGCGGCACCGGCATCGCTACGAATTCAACAACTCCTTCCGCAAGGTCCTGCAGGACAACGGCCTGGTCATCAGCGGGATGTCGCCCGACGGAGAACTGGTGGAAATTATCGAGATCCGGGACCATCCGTGGTTTCTGGGTTGCCAGTTTCACCCTGAGTTCAAGTCGCGACCTCGAAACCCGCATCCTCTGTTCCGAGGATTTATCCATGCAGCGCTCAAATCCCGTAACGTGCTTCTTTCCATGACGGATGCGGAGTAGACGAATGGGAACGAAGATTTTGGATCTGGTTATCTTGGCCGGGCTTCTGAGCGGCTGCGTATCCACCTCCACGTTCGACGCAAAGGTATCGGAACTGGATCATGTTCGGACCGAATATGATGGACTCCAGAAGAAGCACTCCCAACTGCTTCTTGAAGACGCTGCATTGAAGGCCAAGCATGAGGGGCTCCGAAGCGACTACACAGCGGCGGTCAAGGAGAGAGATATCTTCCGGCTGACGGCCGAGGAACTGGGGAAGCGTCTGGAGGTTATCGAGGCGGAAGCCAATCGTCTCGACGATACGACCTCCGAATTGCGTGAGGAACTGTTGGACAGTCGGAAGACCCTGTCGGCCCAGATTGGTGAACTGGTGGAGCGATCCAGTCGTCTCGCCTCGCTGAATGCCGATCTGGAACGGGAAAAGAAGGACCTCCAGAGCGAAGTCATCGAACGTGACGAGCGCATCGGGCAACTGTCCACAGAACTGGCGGCCCGGGAGGAGGAGAACCGCAAACTGCAGGGAGTGGTGGCCGAACATGAGCGCAAACTGAGCAGCCTGACGGAGACGTACGACAGCCTGGTGGGGGAACTGAAGCAGGAAATTGAGGAAGGCGAGATTCAAATCGCCAGAATGAAGGACCAGCTATCGGTTCAGATGGTGGACCGTATCCTGTTTTCTTCAGGAAGTGCGGACATCAATGCCCAGGGAAGGCAGGTGCTCAAGAAAGTGGGAGATATCCTTTCCCAGATTCAGGACCGGCAGTTCCGGGTGGAAGGGCATACGGACAACGTGCCGATCAGCGACCGTATCAAGGGCCAGTATTCCTCGAACTGGGAGCTTTCCACGGCCCGGGCGACGACCGTGGTTCGGTTCCTCCAGGATACGGTAAAGATTGACCCCTCCCGCCTCGTGGCCGTCGGTTATGGTGAATACCATCCAGTGGTCGAGAATGATTCGCCGGAGAACCGGGCGAGGAACCGGCGGATCCGCCTGGTTCTGGCGCCCATGTAAAGTGAACAACCCTCGATCGATACTCACGAGCCCGCGGGAGCAGAACCGGCGGCCGATCAGAAGATCGACTGATTCCGTCCTCGGGTGAGGGGCCTGTACGTTCCCCTTTCAAAACTATGGCGACCCACGTGCAGCCAGTCAGAGCCGGAGACGTAACCATCGGGGGGCCCGGGCTTCCTCTCATTGCGGGTCCATGCGTTATCGAGAGCCGCGAAGGAGCCTTGGCCGCGGCCGAACGTCTCGTGAGCCTGGCCAGACGACTGAATATCCCCTTTGTCTACAAGAGTTCCTACGATAAGGCCAACCGCACTTCCCTGACGGCTTATCGAGGGCCGGGCCTGGAGGAAGGACTCCGGATTCTGAGGGAGATCCGGGAAACTTTTCGTGTCCCGGTGCTCACGGATGTGCATTCCGTGGCGGAGGCCAGGGTCGCGGCGGCCAGCGTCGACGTGCTTCAGATCCCGGCCTTTCTCTGTCGTCAGACCGATCTGCTGGTTGCGGCGGCTCAAACAGGACGCTCGGTGAACGTCAAGAAGGGACAGTTCCTATCGCCCCAGGAGGTCGAACATTTGGTGGACAAGGTCAGGAGGTCGGGGTGCACCCAGGTTTCGATTACGGAGAGAGGAACGATGTTCGGTTATAACAATCTCGTGGTGGACATGCGCGCTGTACCTATCATGCGGGGCTTCGGGGTGCCTGTCGTCTTTGATGGAACCCACAGTGTTCAGCTCCCGGGGGGAGGGCGGGGGCAGTCAGGGGGCCAGAGAGAATTTGTTCCTGTTTTAGCCCGGGCGGCTGTCGCGGCTGGGTGCGACGCTCTGTTTCTCGAGGTTCACGAGAATCCTGACCGTGCCCTTTGCGACGGGCCCAATATGCTGGCCATGGACGATGTTGAGACGCTCTGGACGCAACTCCTGCGGATCAAGGAGGCCGTCGGTGCCTAAAACTTTTCCGGCTGATATAAAAGCCTTCCTGGCCATGATACTGGTGATGGCTTTGGGGTGTTTCCCGTGGACGGGAACGGTTTTTGGAGAAACGCCTGGCGAGGCCCCTCCGCCGCTTCCGTCGACCGAGTCGGCCAAGGATGCCCCAAGAATCCGTTTTGTGTCCGAGACCGAAAACCTTGGTGATGTTCCCCAGGGCGAAACGGCCCAAAAGGGGTTTGTCTTCTTCAACGACGGGGACGCCCCGCTCCAGATTGTGGAGGTCCGTTCCAGTTGAGGGTGTACCGCGACCGTGCTCAGTTCGAGCACGATAGAGCCGGGGGGACGGGGGGAACTCAAGGCGACGGTGACCACGGCCGGAAAGAAAGGAAGATTGACTAAGAGTATCAGGGTTCGTTCCAATGACCCTGCGCGGCCGATCGTTACTCTGATCGTCACGTTGAATGTTACGGTGAAAGACGATGCTGGAACAGGCCAAAGCCGTCCTCAGAATTGAATCCGAAGCCATCATCCGGATGGCTGCGCGGCTCGACGATCGGTTCGAAAAGGCCGCTCGTCTCATTCTGGAATGCCGCGGGCGCACGGTGGTGACGGGCATGGGCAAATCCGGAATTGTTGGGAAGAAGATCTCCTCGACGCTGGCTTCCACCGGAACCCCGTCCCTGTTTCTCCATCCGGCGGAGGGAAGTCACGGCGACCTCGGGATGGTCGCACGGGGGGACGTGGCCCTCGTCCTATCCAACAGCGGGGAAACCGAGGAGATTATCCGTCTGCTTCCTGTTCTGCGGCGGATGGATATCCAGATTATCGCTCTTGTGGGAGCACCGGATTCCACGCTGGCCCGACGGTCGGACCTTGCCCTGGACGTATCGGTTTCTGAGGAGGCGTGTCCGCTCGGGTTGGCCCCCACGGCCTCAACGACGGCTGCTCTCGCCATGGGGGATGCGCTGGCCATGGTCGTTCTCCAGCACAGGAATTTCAGGCGAGAGGATTTCGCGATGTTTCATCCGGGCGGCACCCTCGGCAAGAAACTGATTCTCACCGTGGGGGACCTGATGCATGACCGGGAATCGGTGCCCCGCATTGCCCCCCGAACGTTGATTCGGGATGCGCTGTTCGTCGTTTCATCCGGAAGGTTGGGGATGGCGACCGTGGTCGATGCCGAGGATCGCCTTCTCGGAATTATCACGGATGGAGACATTCGGCGAGGTCTCGAGCGGGAACAGGCCGATTTTCTCCTGAGGACGGCCGAAGAAGTCATGACGCGAAACCCCAAGACCACCCTGCCGGACGCTCTGGCTGCGGAGGCGCTGGCCCTCATGGAAAAGCATGCCATCACCTCGATCGTCGTGCTTGAGGACGAGTCACGGATTCACGGCGTCATCCACCTGCACGACCTTCTGAAAGCCGGAATTGTCTGAGCGTGTGTACGATGGGGGATGTGACTTGAAAGGGGAGGCCCGATGACGGATAAGGGCATTGGACGTATTGCGGAGAAGGTCCGCGTCATCATTCTGGACGTAGACGGTGTGATGACGGACGGATCCATCATTCTGGATAACGTGGGGAACGAGTACAAGGCGTTTCATGTCCGTGACGGTCATGCGGTCAAACTGGCCTCACGGGCCGGGATCCTTCTTGCCCTCATCACAGGCCGCAGATCTCAGGTGGTGGAAAGGAGGGCCCAGGAACTGGGCATCCCGGAGGTCCACCAGGGTGTGCACGACAAGTTGGCGGTTTACCAGGGGCTGAAGGAACTCCACGGGTTTTCCGACCACGAGGTCTGCTACATGGGTGACGACGTCGTGGATCTGTCCCTGCTGCAGGTCGTGGGGCTCCCCGCTGTTCCGGCGGACGCTGATCCGGAAGCCAGGAAGGTGGCCCTTTTCGTGGCCCGGAACCGCGGCGGGAGGGGGGCTGTGCGGGAACTGGTGGAAGTCATCCTGAGAGCCAAAGGGCAGTGGGACACGCTGGCAGGGCTTACAGGACCCTCGTGATGAATCTGCCTACTGCCGTAACCCTCAGCCGAGTCCTGCTGGTTCCGCTTTTTGTTTTTCTGGTGGAGAAGCATCCGGTATGGGGATGCCTTATCTTTGTTCTCGCCTCCCTCACGGACCTCCTGGACGGCTACCTCGCCCGTAGGTCGCGGCAGGTGACCAAACTCGGAATCATTCTGGACCCTATTGCAGACAAGGTGCTGGTCATTACGGCCCTTATTGTGCTGGTCGATCTTTCACTGGTTCCGGCAGGGATCGCGATTGTGATTATCGTTCGTGAATTTTTGGTCACGGGTCTCCGTCTGGTGGCGCTGTCGAGAGACCTGGTGATGCCGGCCGAGACCGGCGGCAAGTACAAAACCGGCTTCCAGATTGCGGCGATTATCATCTTCCTGGTGAGCTATTCAGGGATTCTGGGGCCTTTGGACCTGTATTGGGTGGGCATTGTCTGCATCTGGCTCGCTCTCATCCTGGGTCTTACCTCAGGGGTCCAGTACTTTCTGGGATTCATCAGACAGGTATGAGTCTGGTCCTGGCCTGCGCGATCTCCTATCTTATTGGGTCGATCACCGTCGGCCCCCTCCTGGCGGCGGCCCGCGGCGTGAACCTGCGTTCCATTGGAAGCGGAAACATCGGGGCCACCAATGTGATGCGGGCCATTGGAAAGAAGGCGGCCCTCGTCACGCTTCTGGGTGACCTTTTAAAGGGATGTGTGGCGGTCTTGTTGGGGATGATGCTTCTCAAGGGGCGTCTGGAAATCGGGCTGTGTGGTATTGCGGCCGTGCTCGGCCACAATTTTCCTCTCTTTCTTGGGTTTCGGGGAGGAAAGGGCGTGGCCACAAGCCTTGGCGTGCTCCTGGCCTATGTGCCGTTTCTCGGGCTCTTGTTTGCGGCCGTCTGGGTCGGGACCTTTAGGTGGAAGAGGATTTCTTCCCTCGCCGCGCTTTCTGCTTTTGCTGTTACGGCCGTGACAGGCGCTGTCTTGTATTCGGCGGAACGGCCCGTTGTCCTGATTCTGGCCATCCTGTCTTCCCTCATGCATCGGCAGAACATTTCCAGGTTGCTCCGGGGTACGGAGCCGCGGATGGGTGCCCCTTCGTCGTAAGGGGGCGGGGGTCAATTTTTCCGGGGCATCGCCCGACAAGAGAGAACATGTTCCCAAGAATAAGCCGTTTTTCCGCTAAGGATAACAGCCTGATCGCCGTCCTCTTCGGCGGTATTGTGGTCGCAGGGTTTCTCGCCCTGCTCTTTCTGTCCGGTGCGCGCCGGGTGGAGGCGGCGACCGGTGAAAGTGCAAAGACCCTTGCGGGGGCGGCGGCGAGCGTTAAAATGGAAGCGGCGCGCGCTGCCGCGGAACGCGGTGATGCAGAAATGGCGATGTCCCTGGCCGAAGAGGCGTCGAAGCTGGCCCCGGAATCTCCAGAGCCCCGTTTTTTTCTCGCCCGTCGTCTGATTCTTTCCGAGCCTTTTTCTGGGTTCAATTGGCTCCTCAGCGCTCTGGGGGCTTCCGTCAGGAACGTTTCCTGGCTCGTTTCGGGCCTGGGAACGGTTTCCGTCCTTGTTCTGCTTTCAGCCGTGCCCGCGCTCCTGGCGGGCTGGGTGGTGCTGTTTATGGTTTCGGTCCCCCTTGTTAACCATGAATATGCCGAGGGAAAGCTCCGCTGGTGGCTGCTGGCCCTGGCCGCGGCCACGGTCGTGCTGGGCCTGATTCCGCCGCTGGTCTTCTTCTCGGTTCTTCTTTGGAAGTATCTTTCACGGAAAGAGAAGGCGTTTCTTATGTCCATCCCCGTCCTTCTTCTTCTGGCCTATCCGGTGGTTTCTGCTGTGGCGGCCAACTTTGCACTTCCGGCGTCGGCGCGCGCCAAGGCGCTGGTCGGCCTCCGTGAAGGCCGGCCCCCGGCTTATGTGCGTGAAATCTTGAGCTCAGCCAAGACGCCGGAAGAGACCTTCAGCCTCGCTTTGGCCTCATCCCGCAGCGGAGACTGTTCCAGAGCCCTTGCGCTCTATGGAACGATTCCACCGACTTGGGACCTGTACTACAAGGTGCTCAATAACTCCGGAGTCTGCTACTACCGTCTCGGTCAGACCCGTGTTGCCGTGGGGCAATTCGAGAAGGCAAGGGGGAAAGGGAGGTCCGTGGTCGAATATAATCTGAGCCAGATGTACAGGGATGAACTTCGATTTGATGAGGGAGACGCGGTCTTCAGGACCCTTCAGGCCGCGGACCCGGATGCGGTATTCAGGTTCATGGCGTCCGGGCAGGTTGTCCTGGAAGAAGTCCTGCCAGAGACGAGGCTTTTGAGCTTGGTGATGGGTTCCGCGGACGAGGTACAGCATATCCAGTCGGCTGTCTGGAAGCCGTTTATGGGGCCGATTCCCCTTCCCTGGGCTCCCGTGGCCAGCCTTTTGGTTTTTTTCCTTTTTGGAGTGGTCGAAAAACGGACGGCGAACAAGGGCGCGGCCTACCGTTGCCGTAAGTGCGGTGCTATCCGTTGCGCCGTGTGTGACAAGCGTGCCTCCCGAGTCAATATCTGCCAGGACTGTTTTGCGGGGTCCTTCCAGATCGGAGGGGTCGACCCGCAGGAACGTATCGCGAGGATCCTGCGGATCCAGAAGAACTATGATCTCCGGGTTCGGCGGGCGCGCATTCTGGCGGCGATCCCCGGTGTGGGGCATTATTACTCAGGTCGATGGTGGGCGGGTTTCCTCCTTTCCGTCCTCTTCATGGTCGGGATTCTGTTGGTTTCGGGGGTGTCCCGTTTTTTCTGGGTTCTGTATGAGTCAGGGGCGGACAACGGCATCCGGATGGCGGGGGTTGCGCTTGTGGTTCTGAGCATGGTTTCCAGTTGGATAGGCATACGCAAGGGGGCGTTTCGCTGATGGCGCTCGAGGGCAATCTCAAAGATTTCGGGCTGGCGGACATTCTTCAGCTCATCTATTTCCAGCGGAAGACAGGAATTTTGTCTCTGCGGGGCAAGCTGGATTCGGTCCGTATCGTTTTCCTGGAGGGCAATATCGCAGGGGCATCCTCCAAGAGACGTGAGGAGGGTGCACGGATTGGGCGCATGCTGATCCAACGGGGTCTGATTACAGAATCAGACCTTCAGAAGGCCCTGGATTTGAGCAAGCGGTCGGCAGAGCGACTTGGGAGAACGCTTCTGGAAATGGGGAAGGTTCCCCTTGAGAGTCTCCTCGAGGTATTGGCCGCTCAGATGACCCAGACGGTGATCCAGGTGTTCAGCTGGAAAGAGGGAAACTACGAGTTCCTGGCCCAGGAAATCAGCGTGGACACCAAGGTGGCCGTCTCTCTCGATACGGAGCACCTTCTCATGGAAGGGCTGCGCGTCACGGACGAATGGACTTATTATGAAGGCAAGGTCAATCTGAACGCGGTCTATGAGAGAACGGAGAATCCGCCGGAAGATCTCGATCGTGCCGAAGCCTCGGTATATGCCCAGGTAGACGGGCACAGCGACGTGAACACCATAATGGACATCACCATGCTCGACCAGATCGAGGTCGCCCGCGGGCTGGTGTCCCTCGTGGAAAAGGGATTCGTCCGGGAACTCCGCATCAAAGAAGAGGTCGTGCATGAACCGGCGCCGGTACGTCGCCGGACCAAGATTTCCGAGTCTTCGGCCTTCACGCTCATGGGAGGCGGCCTCATCCTGGTGATGGTCATATGGGCCATGGTCCAGGCTACGGGAGTCGCCCCCTATCTGGAGCGTTTTGACCAGGGGGTTACCCTTGAACTCCTCAGGTTTAAGGCGGAAAGCTATGCGGTCCGTACCGGTGAGTACCCCCAGACTCTCGACGAGTTGGCCAGTCTTCCTGCGTCGGTGCGTCAAAATGTCTATCGCTACGAACCCCTATCCGGGCACCGGGGCTTCAGGCTTACGGCCGCCGGTATGGACGGTGTCCTCGGCAGCGATGACGATATCCGTTAACCCGACTTCCCTGTCGGTGCGTCGCCCGTACGGCGTGCGCCGTCCTTCTTCCGTCTTGACCCGAAGCTTCCCGGCCATGGAGGGAAAGGGCTTTCCCGATGGCTGCTGAGCGACCGGGAGCTGTGGTTCTGCTGAGTGGGGGGCTTGATTCCGCCACGTCGGCCGCTGTCGCACGGTCCGAGGGGTACCGACTCTACGCTCTTTCTTTTGATTACGGGCAACGGCACAGGAAGGAACTGGAGGCTGCAGGAGAGACGGCACGGAAGCTCCAATGCGTCGAACACCTCGTCCTTTCCCTGGAACTCGGGCGTATTGGCGGTTCGGCCCTGACATCAAGGGCGATCGAGGTTCCGAAGGGACGTATTCCCTCTGAAGGAGGGCCTTCAGAGATCCCTGTGACGTACGTACCGGCCCGCAATACAATCTTTCTCTCTTATGCCCTGGCCTGGGCGGAAGTCCTGCGTATCTGCGATATCTTTGCCGGCATGAATGCTCTGGATTACAGCGGCTACCCTGATTGTCGTCCCGAGTATGTGGCGGCCTTTGAACAGATGGCGAATCTGGCCACGCGAATGACGACCGAGGGGGGCAAGCGTCTATACATCCGTACGCCTCTCATCCAGCTGACCAAGGCGCAGATTATTCTTCTGGGCCGAAGCCTGGGTGTCGATTTCGCGTCCACCTGGAGTTGTTACAATCCGGATGCAGAGGGCAAACCCTGTGGGGACTGTGATAGCTGTATCCTTCGAGAACGGGGGTTTACGGAGGCGGGCCTGAGCGACCCCTTGCGACCCCTCCCGGGCCGGGGCGGGGGATGACACGGGACCAGGTCCAGCCCCTGTCGCGGCTGGGGGCCGCTCTGAATTTCGGATCGAGCTTTAATACCGATTACGAGAGTGACGAAGGATAATAATCTAGGCGTTGACTTTGCCATGCCTCATCCCGTCCCTATGATGGGCATTTGGGCTTCGGTGAATGGTACGGCCGGCGCCGACGAGGGGGAAACACCGTGAGATCCGTATTGATTGTCGAAGATTCCACTACGACCCGGGCCATGATCCGCTCCACCCTTGAGGAGGTGGAGGAACTGGATATCGTGGAGGCCGAATCCGGGTTCGAAGCGCTGAGGCTGCTTCCCTCGCGAACGTTCCATCTTATCCTGACGGACATCAACATGCCCGACATCAATGGGCTCGAGCTCATCAATTTCGTCAAGAGCAACCCGACCTACCGGGAGATTCCGCTCATTATCATTACGACGGAGCGCGGGGAGGAAGATCGCCGGCGGGGGATGGCCCTTGGTGCCTTTGACTATGTCACCAAGCCGTTCAAGGGAGATGCCTTGAAGGATCTGGTCAAAAAAGTCCTGATGGTATGACCGACCCCATGAAGGAATTCATCTCGGAGGCCGAGGAGCTGCTCCGGGAGACCGAAGACGGTCTTCTCGACCTTCGAGACGCCTTGCCTGGCAGCCCCCGCCCCGATACGCTCAACGGTGTCTTTCGATCCATGCACACCATGAAGGGGTTGGCTGGTCTTTTCGGACAGAAGGGGATTTCAGATCTCAGTCACGGCACGGAGACCCTGCTGGATGAACTTCGGTTGGGGAAGAGACCTTTTGACGAGCGGACCGTGGCCTTTCTCCTCTCCATCGTGGACTTTCTGAAGACGCTGCTTGGTGAAGTGGCGGGCGGAAAGTCGGAAGGCACTTCGGTAGAAGAGGTCCTGTCGGAGATCGCAGAGTTTCGAACCAAGGGAGGGGTGCCAGAAGAGCCCCGGGGACGTGTCCCGGGAATCCCGGAATCCATTTCCCGGGTCCTGTCCGAGTATGAAGAGCACCGTCTTCGGACAGGGGTTGCCGCAGGCAAAGGCGTGTTTACGGTAAGCGTGGAGTTCGATCTCATGGCTTTTGAGGAGGAGCTCAAGTCTGTCACGGCGAAGATCGGAACCCTCGGCGAATTGATCGCAACGATGCCCAAGTCTACAAAGGTTGAGCCCGGTAACCTCGGGTTCGACTTGGTGGTGGGGACAACCCGGTCCAGGGAACAAATGAAGGAGCTGTTCAAGGGCGCGATCGTGGAAGAGCTGGTTTCGCCTTCGGGCCCGAAGCCGGCCGAGGCTGGTCAAGAGGCCGAACCTTCGGGCCGGCAGGACCCTCTCCTGAAGAGTTCTTCAAACACTGTGCGGGTGGATGTTTCCAAACTGGATGCGATTCTGAACACGGTGGGGGAACTGGTCCTGACCAAGGGTGCGGTGGCCCGGATCGGAGCGGAATTTCTGGAAGATCACGGATATTCGTCCCATGGGGCGGATCTTCAGAAGGTGGCCAAGGGATTGGAGAAACGTCTGAACGAACTCCAGAACCAGATTCTCGAGGTCCGGATGGTGCCGGTGGGTCAGATCTTTTCCCGGTTGACGAGAGTCGTCCGTCGATACACCCAGGACCGGGGTAAGGAAATCGATCTGCAGCTTTACGGTGAAGAAACGGAAATCGATACCCTACTGGCCGAGGAGGTGATCGACCCTCTCATGCATCTCATCCGGAACGCGATTGACCACGGCATCGAACCCTTCAGAGAGAGGGAGAAAACGGGCAAGCCCCAGAGGGGCGTCGTGACGCTCAGGGCTTTTCCAAGAGGCCATCACGTGGTTTTTCAAATCACTGACGACGGTGCCGGGGTCCAGCTGGACAAGGTTCTCAAGAAGGCGGTTGAGAAAGGATTCGTGAGTGCCGGGGCCGAGTTGGATGACCCGGAAGTGGTCAAGCTCATCTTCGAACCCGGGCTGAGCACAGCTTCGGCGGTCAGTGAGGTCTCGGGACGAGGGGTGGGGATGGATGTGGTCAAGGACAAGGTCTCGTCTCTGGGTGGATTTGTAGAAGTGGAGACGGAGGTCGGAAAAGGGACCACCGTCACGGTGACGATTCCGATCACGCTAGCGATCATCAAGGCCATTCTGGTGTCGGTGGCCGGGGAGACGTTTGCTGTGCCCATTGTATCCACGGCCGAGACTCTCCTCATTGATGAGGGGGATATACAGTACATCGAGGGGAAGGAGGTCCTCGAACTCCGGGGCGGATTGCTTCCCCTCGTCCGGTTGCAGAAGATATTCGGGCTGGAGAGCGTGCGACGGGCCGAGGCCACCTATGTCGTCGTTACCGGTTTTGGTGGGCGGAGGATGGGCTTTGTGGTGGATGACCTCATCGGGCAGCAGGAAATCGTGATCAAGGCTTTGGGAAGGCATCTGGAGAACCTGAGGGGCATTGCCGGGGCGGCCGAAGTTGGTAAGCACAAGATCATCCTGGTTCTGGACGTGGAAGCCCTGATGGAGGAGGCAACCAGCCGGACGCAAAAGGCCCCATCCGGTGCGGGGTAGGCTGTGTACGAGACCTTTTACGGATTAACGTGCCGGCCTTTCAGCAAGACGCCGGACCCCCGTTTTCTCTTTCTGGGGAAGCGACACGAAGAGGCGTTGGCCCGTCTCGAGTATGCGGTTCTCGAAAAGGAACTGGTGGTCCTCACGGGTGAAGTGGGATGTGGGAAGACGACGCTCTCGAGAGCCCTCATGGACACTCTTCCCGCCGATACCCACCAGGTGATCACTGTACTGAACCCACGTCTCACACCGGCGCAGTTTCTTCGGACTCTGGCGCGGCGCCTGGGACTGGAGGAGGGCCGATTCCAGAAGGAGGATATTCTGGAGGCGATCTATGGACGCCTATACGACCTGTATGGCCGGGGAATGACTCCCGTAGTCATTATCGATGAGGCACAGCTTGTTTCCGGGCGGGGAACTTTTGAGGAGATCCGGCTCCTCACGAATTTTCAACTGGACGAGGAGAACCTCGTCAGCGTGGTTCTCCTCGGGCAGCCGGACCTCCAGCGCAAACTGAAACAGCCTGCTCAGAAACCCCTCCGCCAAAGAATCGGTATGCAGTATCACCTCGGGCCTCTTCTGCCCGGAGAGGTTAAGCCCTATATCGAACATCGGCTTTCCGTGGCGGGCCGACAGGAACCGCTCTTTGAAGATGACGCCGTGGAGGCGCTTTACCGCTATGCGGCGGGGGTGCCTCGCCTCATCAACAACCTTGCTTCCAACGCCCTGCTCGAAGGGTTTATCCGTGAGGTGGACTCGATCCATGCCGATATTGTGGCCAACGTGGCCCGAGACTTTGACCTGGTCCCGACGTCAGCCCTGGTGTGGGAAAAAGAGGGTTCTCAAAAGTAGGGAAGGCAACCTTTGAAGTATGAGCGGGCAGGATGAGGCCCCCCTGGCGTGAGGCCCGGAAGGAGGGGCCGGAATAAGATATGGGTTTCCGGCAGAGACGCGTTGTAGGATGATTCATGGACATATCCAAGATACGTAAGCAGATCCGCGAGGCGCGGGAGGAAGAGCGGAGGCAGAGACGTGCGCGCGTAGATCGGGAGACCCCGGAGGGCACCCTATCCGGTGGGGAGTCCCCGCTTGAGGCCGACGGCCCGCCTTCGGGACCGCCTGTTCTTCAACCTGAACCGCTACCGGCGGGAAGCGGGCTGTCCCCGGAAGAGCCCGCAGAGGTTCTTGAAACCTTGACGCCAGGCGTCCCGCTTTCGCCGGAGCCCACACCGGCAGAGGTGGAAACGCTTCCGGAATATGACGATGAAACGGACGTCGACGATTACCTGGACCGGGATGAAATTCAGGACAGGACCCGACGGGGGAATCAGATAAAGTTCCTGGCTTTCCGGTTGGGTGACGAAGAATACGCAGTCAACCTGCTGGAGATGAAAGAAGTCCAGCTCTACCGTGCAGTGACGAGGGTTCCGCGAACTCCTTCCTATCTTCTGGGCATCATGTCCCTCAGGGGGAGGGTGATTCCGGTGTTCGACCTGAGGCAGCGACTCGGTATCCGGGGCGAAGCACCGCTGGCGCCGAGGATCCTGGTTTTCTCCAAAGGCCATGAACCGGTGGGCGCGAAAGTGGACAGCATCAGCGGCGTTCTCACCACCTGGACCGAGGATATCCTGCCGTCCCTGAACACCCTCTCTGAGGAAGAGTCGCGGTTTATCACCGGTGTGATCCGGACCGAGCACCGTTTCGTCTCCATGCTCAATCTTGATGAACTGCTGGTGATAGAAACCGGACCGTAGCCCGCCTCCGTGGGGGGGGCGGGAGAAGGTCCGTCTCACACGCTTCAAGAAGAGGTTTTGCCGTCTGGCACATGAAACATGATGACGAATCGGATTGATGTCAAGGTGCTTGCCCTCGTAACCGGGTTGATGGTGGCCGGCGCTGCAGTCATCGGTACCACTGTGCTGACCTTGCAGCGCCGTGGTCTCAGCGACCTGTCCCTGCGGAACTCCGGGCGCATTGCCGAGGTTGTCACACGAAGTGTTGAAGCTTCCATGGAGCAGGGGCAGCTAGACGTAACCAGGACCCTCGTTGCCGACCTTCACGAAATCTCCGGCGTCAAGGATGTCGAGGTCATGAACGGCCGTGGAGGGAGAGCTTTTGAAAAGGGACTCCCCATCATCCCCGAGGAGATCCTCCGGAAGCTTCAGACCAGAAAAGGGCCCGTTACCGTCGAAACCGAGACAGAAACGTTATTCTACCGGCCCATGCTGAACAGAGAGACGTGCGCGACCTGTCACGCCCGGGACGCCGAGATTCTGGGCGTGGTCATGGTCACGCTCGACACGACCGAGGTGCGAAACCGTTTCTCAAGGTATGTGTGGTTTGCGGTTTGGGGGTCTTTGGCCGGAATCCTGTCCCTTTCCCTCTGCCTCATCCTCATGCTGCGGAAGGTGATTCTCAAACCCGTCAAGGAGGTCGTCGAGGCCTCCCACCGTCTTTCCGAAGGAGACCTCGGATTTAACGTGGAATCCACATCCAGGGATGAACTTGGGGTCATGGTCCGGGACCTGAAGCACGCTCTTCTCAAAGTGGCTCTGATCGTTAACCGAATCCGGGATGTGGCGGACCGGGTTGGACACATGACGGAACGGTTACGTCAGGATGCCCGGGACCTTCTTCAGGGGACAACCCTCGAGGCCGGGGCGATCGAAAGCATCTCAAGTTCGGTGGAACAACTGACCATGTCCATGTCCATCATTACGGGGAGCGTCGACGAACTCTCCCGATCGGCCGAGGAGACGGCCGCCACGTCCTCGGAGATGTTCGCCTCGAGTGAACAGGTGGTGCAGCGTACGCGGGACCTCTTTGAGGCCGTGGACGAAACGTCTGCCTCCATCGAGGAGATGTCTTCGGCCATAAACGAGGTGGCTGGGGCTGCCGGTGAACTGGCTCTCTCCGCGGAGGACACCATGGCGGCGATTGAGGAGATTGGCGCGTCCATCCGGGAAGTGGAACGGAGTGCCAAGGATTCCGTCAGCCTGTCCCGGGCTGTTGCCCAATCCGCGTCCGGAGAGGGAATGGAGACCGTCCACAAGACCGTGGAGGGGATGAACCGGATTCGCGCCAGCGTGGTGAGCACGTCGGAACAAATCAAGCGTCTCAGTGCCCGTTCGGAGGATATCGGAAGCATTCTGGGGGTGATCGACGAAGTCACCGACCAGACGACGCTTCTTTCGTTGAACGCGTCTATCCTGGCCGCTCAGGCCGGGGACCACGGGCGCGGGTTTTCCGTGGTGGCCCGCCAGATTAAGGGACTTGCGGCAAAAACGGCAGATTCGACGAAAGAAATCGCAGAACTGATTCGCTCCGTACAGACCGATGTCGGCGAAGTTACGTCGCACATGCAGGATGCCACCGAGAGGGTTGCCGAAGGCATTCAACTGTCGGAGGCCGCCATGGCCGCACTTGCCCGAATGGTTGAAGTTTCCAGCCGTTCCTCAGAAATGTCCTGCGCCATAGAACGGGTTACCGCCGAGCAGGCCAAGAGCGTGCAGGTGGTTACGACGGCCATGGCCCATGTGAGAGATCGCGTGGAACAGATTGCCAAGGCTACGAGCGAACAGAACAAGGGCTCGAAATTGATCAATGCATCGGCGGATCACATACGAATACTTACCTCCCAGGTGGAGAAATCCATGGTGGAGCAGTCGGGGAGCAGTCGGCAGATCGCCGAAGCCGTTGAGCGGGTCTCGGAAGGAATTCAGCGCATATCCCGCGGGGTCCGTGAGCAAAAGGTAGGTACGGACCAGATCCTGGGTTCCCTTGAGAAGATTCGGAACCTTCCGGAACAGAACCGGGATATTTCAGGCGCCATGAATCGCATGGTGCGCGAAGTGGCCAAGGACAGTGACCTTCTGGCCACGGAAGTCGGGCGGTTCAAGACCAACAGCCGGTTGCGGGCTGAAAAGACCCTCCGTCTTGGTGTCGTTCCGCTGGAGTCCCCCTCGGAAATGTACCGGAAGTTTCTTCCCTTTTCGGAATACCTGACAGAACGTTTGGGTCTGGAAATAGAACTTCGGGTAACGGTGGACTTCCAGGAAACCATCCGGGACCTTGAGGATGACCGTATTGACCTGGCCTTCATGACACCCACGACCTATATCGAGGCGAAGGAGGCGTGTAACGCTCGAGTTATCGCGCGCGCTCAAAGGTCTGAGCGTGCGCCTGCGCACCGAGCGGCTATCGTGGTCAGGGATGACTCAGGGTATCGGAGCCTTTCGGACCTGAAGGGCTGTAGTTTCGCTTTTGGAGACGAACGTTCCACTTCCAGTCACCTTGCTCCCCGGGCGATGCTTATGGAAGTCGGATTGGGTCTTGATGACCTGCGCGCCCACGAATACCTCGGCCATCATGACGAAGTGGCGGAGGCTGTGCTTCGGAAGGAATACGACGCAGGAGGGCTCATGGAGTCCGTGGCCTTCAAGTACGCGAGTCAGGGCTTGAGGATCCTGGCCCGTTCGGAGGAGATTGCCGAGTTCAATATTTGCGTGTCGCCTTTCCTGGCCCCGCCAAAGGAGGAACTGCTCAAGCGGGCCCTCTTCTCCCTAAACGTATCCGATGCGAGAGGACGGCAGGTGCTCGAATCCATCAACCCCGAATACACGGCCTTTATTCCCGCCACGGATCAGGATTACGATGCCGTCCGGCAGATGCTGGAGAAACTCGGAAGGGGGAGCTGGAAATAGGGACATGAAACGGAACCTCTTCTATCTCGCCTCGGCGTTGGGCGTGCTCTGGATATGCGGGGCCCAGGCTTGGCTCGCCGCAGCCCGAAGCGTCCTGCTGGAAGAGAGCAGGGAACATTACAGGGCTGTTTCAGAAACCTTGGGAACGGTGGGCGTATCCCCCCGGGATGCGGAAGGTTTCCAACAGATGCTGGCCGCCTTTCTAGAGAAGGATGGGGACCTTCTGGGAGTCACGTGGGAAGGTGGCGGATCTCCCATCGGTGTAAAGAGATCCGTAAGAGAATCCCGGGGTTCGGCACCTGCCAGGGGCATCCGATTCGAGTACCCGGTTCAGGGTTGGAGCGGAATGTCCGGAATCCTCGTGTTCGATTATTCCGAGCCTGTTCTTTCCGGGAAGGTTCAAAGGAAGAGGGGGCGCGCATACGGCGGGACCGCTTTCCTGCTCTGTCTTCTGGCTGTTACAGGGCATTTGGGGTGGAGGCAGCTGGTCCGGCGGCCCCTGAAGGATTTTGTTTCCCAGGTATCCGGGCTCGTGCCTGCAGAAGAGGCCGGGACTCCTGGACACGGAAGCGAAAGGGATCGGCTCGCGGCCCTATCGCGTGCCATCCAGAAGGAACTCGTTGCGCTGCGGGACATGGGAGCGCGTTCGGCTGCGGTGGCTGCCGGACTTAGAAGGGAGAGCCTGACCGCCGGGGACTGCCTCATTCCGTTCTCCGGGGATGCCCAGGTGGAATCGGGAGGTCTCGACGAGGCCGGCCGTCTTGTGTCCGCCCTCGACGCGTCTCAACGGGATGTGCACGAAAGTTCGGAAATGCTTTCGGCCCTGCTTTATGAAAATGTATCGGCCATGCTGGAGATGAGGTCCAGCATGGGAGAGGTTGCCCACTCGGCGGATGAACTTTTCGAATCTGCTGAAAGGACCTACGCTTCGGTCTCCGATATATCGGACTCATCACGCGAGATTTCCTCGGGCATGTCGGCCCTGTCGGAGACGGTTGACAATGCCATAAGTGCCCTCCACGAACTTGGTGCCTCTGTTCGAGGTGTTGAGGCCAGTGCCCACGATGCGGCCATACGGGCGGCCGAGGTGACGGAGAAGGCCAGCGGGACGGGCATGGCCGCGGTCCATGAGACACGAAAGGGGATGTCCAAGATCAGGCAGGAAGTCTCTGCGTCTGCGGAGATCATGGACCAGTTGGGAGTGAGGTCCAAGGACATCACCAAGGTGCTGGGCGTCATTCGAGAGGTAACCGAACAGACAAACCTGCTCAGTCTGAACGCCGCCATTCTGGCTGCCCAGGCAGGTGAGCAGGGCAAGGCCTTCGGCGTGGTTGCCGACGAGATTGCGAGCCTGGCTGAAAGGACGGCGGGTTCGACGCGGGAAATTTCCGTGATCGTCGGTGCCATCCAGAAGGAGATTGCGGAGGCCATTCACAGCACGGCCCGGGGGATGTCCCGTGTCCAGGAAGGGGAGACCCTCGTCGGCCGAACCGAAGAGGCCCTGACAGGGATGCTGGATCACGCCCGTCGCTCTGCGGAAATGGCTCTTAACATCCAGCGTGCCACGGTCGAGCAGGGAGAGGCCATACGTCACGTGGGCGATCTGGTGGCGAATATCCAGGCCATGACACAGCAGGTGACGGGCGCACTGGCAAGGCAGGAGAAGGGACTGCCCCCGCTCAGTGGACATGTGGGCACGGTTCGAAGCGTGGTGGAGATGCTGCGAAGGGGAACGCAGGAACAGCATGAAGGCATCCGGGCAATGTCCGAAAACCTGCAGCGCACGAACGAGAAGCTTTTCCAGATCGCGGAGGCGACCTCTCCGCAGAGGTCGCTCATCCCTGAACTCACCGAGGCATTTGCGAACGTGAACCAGCTGTGTTCAAGGAACACCCAGATCCTGAAATGCCTGGATGAACAGATCTCGAAACTCTCCGCTCAGGCCGAGGAACTCTACGCGATGACGGGAAGATTCCGGGCATGATGCGAACAAAAGAGGTCACAGGCCAGTTTGCCGTCTTTAGGATGGCGGACAAGGCGTTTGCATTAGGTGTGGGGCGGATCGTGGAAATCCTTCAGGACCAGGAGTGCATGCTCATCCCGAATATGCCCGATTTTCTTAGGGGGGTGATCGAATTAAGGGGACGCGTGATTCCCGTAATGGACCTTAGAACCCGCTTTGGTCTGAAGCCCAACCCTGCCGCGAAAAACCGGGTCATTATTCTGAAGAAGGGACGGGAGCGTCTGGGAATCCGCGTGGATGATGTGGAAGAAATCCTCCAACTGGAGAATTCCTGCATAAGCCAGCCCCCGTCCATCTTCGGCGGCATTGAGTCCGAATACATGGAGTCCATTGCAAAGACAGACCGGAGGATGATTGTAATTCTCAATGTGGACCGTCTGCTGTCGGCCGGCGAAATGAGGCAAGTGAAAGAGGCCCTTGGCCATGACGCATCAGACAGAGCATAAGAGCCTTCTTGAGAAGGCGGGCTCCACCGACGTGGAGGTCCGGCGGCAGGCCGCCCTCGGCCTGGCGGGATGTCCGGACGAATCTTGTCGCGGGGCCCTTCTCAGCCTGCTCAGGGACGGGGACTGGAGGGTGCGCAAGGCGGCCGTGGAGTCCATCGTGACGCGGCGGCGGCCTGAGTATCTACCGGGACTGTTGGAACTTCTCGATGATCGCGCCAACGCAGGAGCCCGGAACTCCTCCATCGAGGCGCTCATCCGTTTCGGAAGACTGGCGACCGTATGCCTCATGGACGCCTTCAGATCAGGAGACCGAGACCGTAGAAAGTTCATCATCGACATCCTTGGCGAAGTGGGCGACCCGGCCTGCGTTCCACTCATGCTCGAGGCCCTTCACGACTCCGATGAGAACGTTCAGGCCTCCGCGGTCGAGCACCTTGGAATTATCGGGGATGCCTCTGTCTTGAACGCGTTGATCCAAATCCTGGAGAAAGGTGAGCTTTGGGTGGCCTTTCCCGCGGCGGATGCTCTGGGCAAGTTCCGGGATCCCCGGGCCGTTCCTCCCCTGATTCGGGCACTGTCGAGGCGTGCCCTGCGGGAGCCTGCCTTGAGAGCGTTGGGTCGGCTTGCTCACCCCGACGCTTTCGAGGCCGTAGTCCCTTATTTGGCGTCCACATCCAGGCCAGTGCAGCTGGAGGCCCTTCGTGCGCTGGTCTCCATGTACCGTGCGTCGCCCGTCCAGACGTTTGCCGGAATTATCGAGCGAGAACTTGCGGGCACTGCCCTTGAACTTCTGATCCACCTCGCCAAGGCAGAAGAGCGGGAACTGCGACAGGCGGCTGTTCTTCTACTTGGATTTCTCGAGGATGAGAGGGCCCTATCGCTTCTCCTCGAGCTTTCAGGGGACGAGGACCTCGAGGAGCCGGTTTGGGAATCCTTGATGAATATTGCCCGGGCCCGTCCGGCCGCGCTCATCCCGTATTTCCGTGAGCCAGTGCCCTACCGTCGGCGAATGGTATGCCGTGTCGCCAGGGAAACAGCGCATCCTGAGTTTGGCGCCCATCTTCGTGAGCGTCTCCGGGACAGCGATGGACATGTTCGGGCCTATGCCGCACTGGCCCTGGGACAGTTGGGGGACACCGGTGCGGTGCCGGAGATTGAACGACTCCTGACGGATCAGTATCAGGATGTGCAGGAAGCCGGGGTTCTCGCTCTGTCCCGTCTGCCGGTTGGTGTGTCCCGACCGCGGGCCATCAGCATGCTCAAGGAAAAGAACCCTGTTCTCCGCCGGAACTACTCAATGCTGCTGGGACTCCTTCGCGAGAAATCGGCCGTCGACGCCCTGACCTTTGCCCTGAAGGACGCCGAGGTCCCTGTGCGTATGGCGGCCGTGGAGGCGCTCTCCCGAATCGGCGGTGAAGACGCCGAGAAAGCCCTTCAGACGGCCCTCACGGATGAAATCCCGGAGATCCGCCGCGTCGCAACACTCACCCTTGGTGAGACGGGCAGCAGACATGCTCTGGAAAATATCCTCCTGGTGGCTCGTGATGAGGATGATTGGGTCAGGGCGGCAGCGGCACAGACGCTTGCGCATTTTACCTCAGAGGAGAGCGAACAGACGCTGGTCAGCATGCTTGAGGATCCGTGCGGACTCGTCAGGGTCGCCGCTATGGAGACGCTCGCAAGGGTTGGCGGCGAGAAGTGTTTTCCGGTTCTGCAGACGGCACTGAAGGATGTCGATGCTGAAATCCGGAGGAGTGCGGTCCAGGCTGTTTCGTCTGTGGTCGGGGGACCGGAAGCCGAGGGCGCTATCCTGCCTCTGCTGGAGGATGAGGACTGGTCTGTTCGCAAGTCTGTGGCGGAAACCCTCGCACGTTCCCGTTCGGGCGAAGCGGTGCGGGCCCTCCGGGATCACCTGACCCGGGAGGAGGACCCTTCGGTCACTCTCGTGATCCGGGAGTGTCTTGATGCTCAAGCTTGACGAATCCGTTACCCTGTCCGACGAAATGTTCCGGCTGTTAAGGGATTACTTCCACGACTATTGCGGCATTTTCTTTGACGAGGGTTCGAGGGGGCTCTTTGAAAAGCGGCTTGCCCGGAGATTGAAAATCCTCCATATCTCGGACTTCAAGGAGTATTACCGGTTTCTCCGCTATGACCGGCGGAAGGAGGAGGAGCTGGTCGACGTCATGGACGTGCTCACGATTAACGAGACGTATTTTTTTCGTGAGCAGCGCCAACTCGATGCGTTCAGCAGGGAAATTCTCCCGGAACTTAAGAATAGGAAAGGGAGGACGCGCCGACTCCGGATCTGGTCGGCGGGATGTTCCACGGGTGAAGAGCCCTATACCCTGGCCATGTTGATCATGGAGGACCCTGAGCTCCGGGACTGGGATATCCAGATTCTTGGAAGCGATATCAATCAGCGGGTCCTTGGCGTTGCCCGGCTCGGGGTCTATCGCCAGAATTCCTTTAGAACGACTGACGCCTACTATCTCAGGAAATATTTTGAACAGGAGGAGGACGGTTCCTACCGAATTGTGGACGGGGTCAAGAGGTATGTGTCCTTGGGGAATCTGAACCTTCTGGATTCTGTCAGGACCCGGCTTCTGGAGCCGATGGACATCATCTTCTGCAGGAACGTCCTGATCTATTTTGATCTGACAGCCAAGAAAAAGGTCATGGAGAACTTTAATGATCGCTTGGTGGGTGGAGGCTGGCTCCTTCTGGGGCATTCGGAATCTCTTATGAACATCTCCACAGCATTTTCTCTCCGCCACCTGAAGAATGACATGGTATACCAGAAAGCGGTCCCCGGAGGGCTTCCATGAAGGGCCCGGCGGCACTGGACAAGCCGGTTCGCGTCCTTGTGGTGGACGACTCTGCGCTGACCCGGCACGCCTTCGGACAGATCGTACGCTCCGTGGGCGGATTTGAAGTCGTGGGTACGGCAGGCAACGGCCACGAAGCCATCAGTCGTGTGGTCCAACTCCAACCCGACGTTGTTATTCTGGACCTCGAGATGCCGGTCATGGACGGATTTGCCTTCCTTCGCTGGATGCTTCACCACCACCCCATTCCGGTGATTGTGGTCAGCGCCCAGAGCGAAACCTCCTCGGTGTTTCAGGCCATGGACCTCGGCGCAGTGGACTTCATTGCGAAGCCCAGAGGCCAGGGAACGGCAGATATGGTCTCCATGTCCCGGGAACTATCCTCCAGGATTGCAGTCCTGGCCACGGCGGGAATGGACAAGGTACGCCGCAGGGTGGAACTTCTCTCGCGCAGTGTTCGCATACGGCAGTCCCACCAGAGCGTGCAGACGCTCCGAGCGGTCACCATCGGAGCCTCCACGGGAGGCCCGTCGGCCATCCAGTTCATTCTCTCGGAGCTTCCGGCAGACTTTCCGGTACCGATTATTATCAGCCAGCATATGCCCGCCGGATTCACCCGGACTTTTGCGGAAAGGCTGAACCGGACCTGCCCCATCCGTGTACAGGAAGTCAGCGGCCGGGAAACATTGAGTCCGGGTACGGCCTATATCGCGGCAGGCGGCACTCACGCGCACTTTGGAGAGGCCGGCGGCCGCATTTTTGTCCAGACCCGTCACGCCGGCGATGGGGATTCCTACGTTCCCTCCATCGACCGGATGATGGAGGGGGCGGCCCGCCTATGTGGGGGAAAACTCATGGGAATCCTTCTCACCGGGATGGGGGGTGACGGACGCAAGGGCATGTTGGAAATCACCGGAAACGGTGGTTATACTATTGCCGAATCCGAGGAAACAGCGGTTATCTTCGGCATGCCTCAGGATGCAATTCTGGCCGGTGCGGCGCGTCAGGTGTTGCCTCTGGACCGGATTCCAGGCGAGATGGTCCGTATCTGTGGTGTTACCCCGGAAGCTGGTTCATTCGGCCGGCAGGGTCATGCGGGCTGAACCGGGATCGGAGTCGCTTCCCGCCCCAGGCATATTCCTTTGAAGAAGGCTCACTTTCTGCGGACGAGGGGGAGAAAAGGCCGTTTCCCGCTGTGAGTTGGGGGAGGTCTTGGTCGCCCTGTCGGGTTAAAGGGTTATGGCGGAAATTCTAATTGTCGAAGACTCGCCCACCATGCGGCAACTCGTGTCCTTCGCGCTTCGACGCCTGAAGGATGCCAGGGTGACTGAGGCGATGGACGGGGTGGAAGCTCTGCGGCTGATTGGGGAGCGGCAATTCGACGTGATTGTTGCCGATATCAATATGCCGGTGATGGATGGCCTGAAGCTGGTTCACCACCTACGGGGCACCCCTGAGTACAAGGATATTCCCATCGTGATTATCACGACGGAAGGGGCTGAGGAAGATCGGCAACGGGCCCTTGCGCTGGGCGCCAATGCTTATCTCGCGAAGCCGATCCAGACTCAGGAACTGGTCGGGATCGTAAGCCAATTCCTGGAGAAATAGTTTTTGGAGAAGGCCGGGGGCCCGGCCTTCAGAGGTTGCCGTGCCCAATCAGAGTAGCAGGTGCCGTCGACCAGCAGACTCCCTTTGTAAGGGGATTCGAATTCCAAAGCGGAGCCGCGTTTGATCGAGGGACAGTGCGGTTTGAAGACTATGAACTTTCTTGATTCACGTTCCATGAGCCTTGTTGAGTTCCGTCCTTCAGGACAACCTCCCGGGGACTACCGAATCCGTTATCCGATGGACATGGAACGCTACGCCTTTACAGCCCGGGACGAGGTGAACGAAGCCCCGCAGGCATACGGATGGGCCTTTCCCGGGAATCCTTTTGAGCCCCCGTCTGAAGAGGCCATATTTGCGGGACCTTACCTCCTTTTTTCCTTTCGTCTGGACCGGAAGTCTGTTTCTCCACGATTGGTGAAGTACCGTTCCGATCGGGAGGCCCAAAGGCTGATGGAGGAGCGGGGTGTTGAGCGTTTGTCCCGAAGGGAGAAGCGCGAAATCCGGGAGCGCATTCACGCGTTTCTTCTCAAACAAACCCTTCCGAGTATAAGGATTTTTGACGTCGCCTGGAACCTTGAGGACGGCCGTGTGCTCTTCACCGGGACCGGACAGAGCTCATGTACCCTCTTTATGGAACTCTTCGAGCGGACCTTTGGAATGGCTCTTGTTCGGGACACCCTGAAATCACGCACCGAGCGGGCTCTCCGGGACAGAGCCGTGTCGAGGTCTGAAAGGAAGACGGCCTGATGGCGGTGAAGGTTCAGAACGAAAGTGCCGGCCGTGAGTTCCTGCTCTGGCTCTGGTACGAAAGTGAGCGAAACAATGGTTTGTTTCGGTTGCCCGACGGCAAGGCCGTCGAACTCTGGCTGGGAGGGCGCCTTGCCCTGGAATCCGCCGAAGGCCGGACGGCATCAGATTTGACGTGGAGAGGGGATGCGTCGGAACATGACGATGCCCGTTGGGCTCTGAGTTCGGGCCGACGGATACGCAAGGCCGAATATCTGCTGCACATGGACCAGCAGGAGTGGCGCTTTATTCTTGATTCAGACAGCCTTGACCTCCATTCGCTGAAGATTCCGAGACCGGAGCGGGACGGTGAGGAGCATCCTCAGGCGCTTGCACTCGAAAGACTCTGCCTGGTGGAAGCGGTGACTCGCACGGTGGAAAAGCTCTTCAGCCAGTTTCTGGAGCGCCGGATGTCCCCGGAATGGGAGAAAACGGCGGAACCGGGGATACGTAAATGGCTTTCCGGAGCCCGCCCCTGAAACGGGCACGCCACTGGAATTGGGAGAAGAGCCCTGTAAGTTCCCCGGGCGCATTGAACTCAGGTCCGGTGCTTCGATAAAATCACGCCAATGACGCAAGATCTCCCCGATGGCCAGCGGGCGAAATTCCGAAAGACCCCTTTCCCCATCGTCCTCCTGAAATCCTTTCATTCCGTAGAACTCTATGAGGAGGTGCGACTGCGCTGGAACGGCAGAGGGTTCCTGTACCTTCTCGCGCTGGTGGCGCTGGTTTCCGTGCTCCACTCCGCGGGACTTACCAGAACCTTTAAGGGCTTTGTGGCGGAGGACCTGCCGTCCATTATTGAACCCATGCCCGAGGTCCGGATTCATGACGGCGTGGCCGAGGTGGATGCCGAACAGCCCTTTGTTCTTGAGGCTGGGGGGACACCCGTGGCCATCTTTGACACCACGGGCAAGGTCGCGTCCCTCGAAAATACTGATGCTGTACTTCTCCTGACACGCTCGGCGGTTCAGTTTCGCGGCCTCGGTGGGCAGGTGACAGAGGCTCCGCTGGCCGATTTTGGAACACTCACCATCAACCGGGAACAGGTTACCGAGGGGGCCGAGGCTTTTGCAACGGTTCTCCCCCTTCTGGCCTATCCGTTTCTGGTGGTCATGGGGTATCTTTACCGGATATTCCAGATGCTGGCCTTTGGCATTCTTGCTCGCCTGGTCATGCTGGCCCGCGCAACGACCCTTGATTTCGATGCTGTTCTGAGACTCACCGCGGTGTCGCTCACCCCGGCGGCCCTCATCGAGGGGATCTTCCTTTTTCTTAACGTCCAGGTCCCCATGATCGGCCTCTTTTACCAGTTGGTCGCCGCCGCCTATGTGTACCAGACCATGCGTACGTCCATCACCCGAAGCAAGGAGATATCGGTTTGAAGGCAGGAAAAAGACTGACCCGTACTGACCGTCCGGCGGCTCTGCCGGTTTATGACGAGAGCAAGATCAAGACCCTCTCTTCCCTGGAACATATCCGTCTCCGTTACGGCATGTATATCGGGCGCCTGGGCGACGGCTCCAATCACGATGACGGAATCTATGTGCTTCTGAAGGAAGCTATCGACAACGCCGTAGACGAATACATCATGGGCTTCGGAAAGAAGATTGACGTAGAGATCCAGGAGGACCGCGTCACGGTTCGGGACTACGGCAGGGGCATCCCGCTCGGGAAGGTGGTGGAGTGTGTTTCCCGGATCAATACCGGGGCCAAATACGACACCCAGGTATTCAAGTTTTCCGTGGGCCTGAACGGCGTGGGCTGCAAGGCGGTGAACGCCCTTTCCGAGTCGTTCCGTATCCGATCGGTTCGGGACGGCGAGTTCCGGGAGGCCGTCTTTGCACGGGGGATTCTCAAGGAAGACCTTTCAGGAAAGACCAGGGACCGCACCGGGACGGAGATCAGCTTCACGCCGGACCACGAGATCTTTCCTGACTACGAATTTCAGGAGAGTTTTCTCGAGAAGCGGCTCTGGCATTATGCCTGCCTGAATGCAGGCCTGGGACTGAATTACAACGGCCGGACGATCCGGTCGGAACGGGGGCTCTATGACCTTCTGGATGCGGAGATCGGCGAGTCGGCCCTCTATCCGTTGCTCCACTACACCTCGGAGCGACTGGAGTTTGCCCTCACGCATACCGAGGCCTATGGCGATACCTATTATTCCTTTGTGAACGGACAGTACACGCCGGACGGCGGGACGCATCAGTCGGCCTTCCGGGAAGGCATCCTCAAGGGGATCAACGAGTTTGCGGGCAGGAACTTTTCGGCCGTGGACGTGAGGGAAGGACTGCTCGGAGCCATATCCATCAGGATTGACGACCCGGTCTTCGAATCCCAGACCAAGAGCAGGCTCGGAAACATGGAGATCCGGTCGTGGGTGGTTTCCGAGGTGAAGAAGCATGTGGAGGATCTCCTCCACCGGAACCGGGACTCGGCCGAGGCCATCATTTCAAAGATTGCCATGAACGAGAAGATCCGCCTGGATCTTCAGTCGGTGAAAAAGGAAGCCCGGGAACTGGCCCGGAAAACGGCCATCAAGATCCCCAAGCTGAAGGACTGCAAGATTCACCTCTCGGACAATGGTTCTGTCGAGGGCCGGAAGAGCATGATCTTTCTGACCGAAGGGCAATCGGCGGCCGGCAGCATGGTCAGCGCGCGGGATGTGCTGTGCCAGGCCATCTACTCGCTCAAGGGGAAGCCCCTGAACTGCTACGGAGAGAAACTGGACCGGATCTACAAGAACGAGGAACTCTACAACATCATGAGGGCGCTGGGCGTCGAAGAATCCATGGACGGACTCCGGTACCAGAAAATCGTGATTGCCACGGACGCGGACGTGGACGGCCTGCATATCCGGAACCTGCTGCTCACGTTCTTTCTGACGTACTTTGAGCCCCTAGTGCTGAACGGGCACGTCTACATTCTGGAGACCCCCATCTTCCGGGTCCGCGACACCAAGCGCACTCTTTACTGCTACAGCGAAAAAGAGAAGGAAGAGGCGGTTCGTACCATCGGACCGAAGGCGGAAATCACCCGCTTCAAGGGCCTCGGCGAGATTTCCCCGGGCGAGTTCGGCCAGTTCATCGGTGAAAAGATGCGGTTGCGCGAGGTCCAGGTCAGGGAGATCAAGCGGATCCCGGATCTCCTGGGATTCTACATGGGAAAGAACACGCCGGACCGGCGTCAGTACATCATGGAAAAGATGGTGTAGAAGGATATCGGGACCAGGGCTATGTATCTGAGAGAACTCATCGACCGGAACTTCATCGAGTACGCCTCCTACGTCATCAAGGACCGGGCGATCCCGCATATCGACGACGGCCTGAAGCCGGTTCAGCGGCGCATCCTCCATTCGCTCTGGGAGATGGATGACGGCAAGTTCAACAAGGTCGCCAACGTGATCGGCCATGCCATGAAATACCATCCCCACGGCGATGCCTCCATCGGGGATGCCCTCGTGAATCTCGCCAACCGGGAATTCTTTATCGACCGGCAGGGAAATTTCGGGAACATCGTTACCGGCGATCCCGCTTCTGCGGCCCGATACATCGAGTGCCGTTTGACGCCCCTCGCCCGCGAGGTGCTCTTCAACCCGGACATCACGGAAACGGTCGACTCCTACGACGGCCGGAACCGGGAACCGGTAACGCTTCCGGCCAAGGTACCGGTGCTTCTGACGATGGGGGCCGAGGGAATCGCCGTGGGGCTGTCCACGCGCATTCTGCCCCACAACTTCGTCGAACTTATCCAGGCGGAGAAGGAGATTCTGAAGGGCGGGACCGTGAGCCTTGCACCCGATTTCCCGCAGGGTGGCCGAATCGACGTTTCCGAATATGAAGAAGGCAACGGCCGTGTCCGTGTCCGGGCAACCATCGAGATCCGGTCGCCCAAGCAGCTGGTGATTCGGGAGGTGCCGTATTCCACCACGACCGAAAGTCTCATCGCCTCCATCGAGGACGCCTCGAAGAAGGGCAAGATCAAGATCCACCAGATCAACGATTTCACGGCCGAATCCGCGGAGATTGAGATTGTTCCCGGTCGGGGGGTCACGGCCAGGGAACTCGAGCCGGCGCTGTACGCGTTTACGGACTGCGAGGTGTCCCTTTCTGCCAACCTGGTATTGATCGATGGGGACAAACCCCGCCAGATGACGGTTCCCGAAGTGCTGGCGCGAAACGTTTCCAAGCTCAAGAACGACCTTGAGAAGGAACTCCGGATCGAACTGGAACGCCAGGCGGTGGCCGAGCACCGAAAAACGCTGGTTCAGATTTTCATCGAGAACCGTGTGTACAAACGGATCGAGGAGGAAAAGACGGCTGAGGGGGTACGAAAGACTGTTCTGACCGGACTGGAGCCGTTCCGCAAACAGATTCCCCGCGACATCACCCCGGAGGACGTGGAGATGCTTCTGGAGATTCCGATCCGTCGCATCTCCCGGTTCGATATCGACAAAAACCAGAAGGAGATCCAGGAGATTCTCAAGCGGATGAAGGAGATCCGGAAGGATCTGAAGGACATGACGGGTTTCACGGTCAAGTACCTGGACAGCCTCATCGCACGTTACGGAAAGTCCTTCTCCCGACGGACGCGCATCGAGACCTTTGGTGTGGTGGAGGCCCGGAAGGTGGACATGTCCCACGTGAAAGTCCGCTATGACGAAAACACCGGATACCTTGGGACCGAGGTCCGCGAAGGCGAACTCATGACCCTCACCCCCTATGACCGGATCCTGGCCATCCGAAAGGACGGGACCTACAGGGTCACGGCCGTGCCCAAGAAGATTTTTGTGGGCGAAAAGGCTCCGTGGGTCGGCTTGCTGGATCGGAAGCTCGTCTTCAACCTGATCTACAAGGAAAAGGCATCCGGATTTTCCTACGTGAAGCGATTCCAGGTGGAGAAGTTCATTCTTGACAAGGACTATGCGCTCTTCGGGAAGCCGGATTCCCTTCAGGCCTTCTCGACCGGGAAGGATTTCCGGATTCGGGTTCATTACAGGAAGAAGCCCCGGCTGAAAGTGCTGGAGGAGGAGATGGATTTCTCGGACCTTCCGGTGCGTTCTGCAACGGCCCGCGGGAACCGTGTGGCCTCCAAGGAGATCAATCGTGTGAAGGTCTTTGCAACGGGACCGAAACAGCAGAGCCTTGAGGATGAGGGTCCGGATTCGTCTGATGAGGACGGGCCGATGGAATTATCCTTTGATTTCGGGGAATCGGAAGGAAAC
>QJVM01000109.1 GCA_003235715.1 Nitrospirota bacterium | reverse complement strand
CCGCTCCATCGACGGGGCTTCGAAGGTCAGGGTGCCCACCGTGACCAGGTCGAGGGTCCGGACCATATTCTCCAGTCTTTCGGGATATCCCAGCGCATATCCGATGGGGGCCTTCATGTCGGGCCTGGACAGCTGGGCCAGGAGGGTTCCATCCACGAATTCCACGAGGGAGTGCACGATGCTCTGCGGATGCACCACGACCGCGATCTTCGAAGCTGGCAGGTCAAACAGCCACCGGGCCTCTATGACTTCCAGCCCCTTGTTCATCAACGTGGCCGAATCCACGGTAATCTTGGGGCCCATGGCCCAGTTGGGATGGTTCAGGGCCTCCTGGGGAGAAACGGAGGCCAGCTCCTCAATGGGGCGTCGACGGAGTGCCCCACCCGATGCCGTAAGGATCACACGCCTGATTTCTGCGGGTCGGCGGCCTTCCAGGCACTGGTAGATGGCCGAGTGTTCACTATCCACGGGCAGAATCGTGGCCCCTGACTCGCGGGCTGACCGCACCATCAAGGCCCCTGCGGCCACCAGGGATTCCTTGTTGGCCAGTCCCACGAATTTCCCTATCTGCACGGCGGCCAGGGTGGCCTCAAGGCCCGCTGCACCCACAATGGACGAAAGGACAACGTCCGAATCCGGGAAAACCGCCACGGCTTTGAGGCCCTCTTCGCCGGTCAGGATCTCCAGGTTTCTCAGATCCGAACATTGCCGTCGGAGCTGCCCCGCCGAGAGTTCATCCGAGACTGCGACAAGACGGGGTGACAGAGCGCGAATCTGGCTCTCGAGTCGCTCGATGTTTTTGCCGGCGGCCAGGGCGACGGCCCGAAATTTATCGGGGTGGTCCCGGATGATTTCAACCGCCTGAGAGCCGATGGAGCCCGTGCTACCGAGTATCGCGATATTCTTCATTCTGGAACGTGCAGGGCTGCCGCCATCCGCTAAACCGTCACCCAAGGGTCAGACCTGAAACAACCTGAAGCCAAAATAGAGTACGGGTCCGGCAAAGAGGGCGGCATCGATCTTGTCCAGTACGCCCCCGTGCCCAGGAAAGAGTGCGCTCGAATCTTTCACCCCGGCATCCCTTTTCAGCATGGATTCCACGAGATCTCCAGCCTGTCCCACGGCGGAGGCCGCAGCCCCCAGGAGCATCACGACCGAATACGAGGAAATTTCGAAAAAATAATTGACGACCCCTGCGGCCAGGACTCCACCCAGAAGGCCGCCGACCGCCCCTTCCAGGGTCTTGTTGGGACTCATTGCAGGATACAGTTTATGACGGCCGAAAAACCGGCCGGCATAAAGCGCCAGCCCGTCACAGGACCAGACCACCGCGTACAGAAGCACGATATATTCAGACCCCCGGGACCTCAGAAGCACCTGGTAGCTGAGAAGGCCGCAAATGTAAAGCAACCCGCTGCAGGCCACGCCGACGTCGCGGACCGCCCCCTCGGGATTTCGGGGTGCAAACAGCCGGATAAGAAGGAGTCCTGCAGTCAGAGCGAGAACGGGGTGAAAAGAAAAGGATCCCCTGTCCGAAACAAACCACAAAAGGACGACCCCTCCCAGAACAGCCGCAGAACGGAGATAGCCCTTCAGGGAGGTCATGAAAAAAAACTCCGCCAGCCCGACCCCCCCCAGAGCCGTGACAAGAAGCTTGAAATAGACTACGGGCAGGCGCGTGACGTACCAGTAGAAAAGCGGTATCAGGAGCCCTGCGGTTACCAGCCGCGTCATTGAGCGTCCTTGGGAACGCCGGGCGTCAGAGCCCCATAGCGCCTGTCCCTTTGCTGATAATCCGCCAGCGCCTCCAGGAATTCACGCTCGTGAAAATCCGGCCAGAAGCAGGGGGTGAAATACAGCTCCGCATAGGCCGCCTGCCAGAGCAGGAAATTGCTCGTTCGACATTCGCCGCTCGTTCGAATGATCAGGTCGGGGTCCGGAAGCCCTGCCGTATCCATCATGCGGCCCAGGAGTTCCTCATCGATTCGGTGGGGCGCGGTCTGACCCTCCACGATCCTGCGGACAGCCCGCACAATCTCGTCGCGGCCGCCGTAGCTGAGCGCGGCATTGAGGACCATGCCGGAGCAGGAGGCCGTTTTGCGAAGAGCCTCGTCGGCCAGCGTCTGAACCTGTTTGGGCAGACGGGCCACATCCCCGCACATCCTGAATCGGACGTTGTTCTTGAGCAGAAGCGGAACCTCCTCGCTCAGAAAATACTCCAGCAGGACCATCAACGCTCCAATTTCGCTCTCGGGGCGCTGCCAGTTCTCAAGGGAGAAAACATACAACGTGAGAACTTCGAGTCCAACCTCATTGGCGGCAAAGGGAATGAGCTCACGGACCCGCTCCACGCCTGCTTTGTGTCCCTCGGCGCGGGAAAGACCCCGTGCTTCCGCCCACCGGCCATTGCCGTCCATGATGACCCCCACATGTCGGGGCAACGGACCCTGGCGGATACGCTCGAGAAGGGTTGCCTCGTCGGGGTCCTTCATCGCTCCCTCGTATCTATGATCATCACCGCACTCCGCGACGTAACATAATCGACCGGGTCAAATATGGGGTCGCTCATGTGCGGATACGGTACCAGAAGGACCGCGAGGCGACCATCATTGAGAACCGTCATATCCACCAGGCGGCCTGGAACCCTTTCCATCTTCCATGCTTCCTCCGGGGCTTCGCCCGGGTTAACGGACAGGCCTCTCAGGTCTACGGATGAAAAACCCAGACCGGGCAGGGCGCCCAGAAAGGGGTTGTTGCGGAAGGTAAATACCTGGCGGGATCCGACTTGCGGCCGGCAGAGAGGGATGCGACGCACAATTTCCCTTCCCGCGCCCCGGCCAAATGCGGGCAGCTTAACCGTGACTTCCCCTCCTCCAAACGGATCGTCGCTCTTCCACACGACGCCCCCGTCGGGCCGGAAAATCACGATATTTCCGTCCGGGCTGTAGGACACAAGAGTGTCCTCGAGGATAAGGAAGTCGTACAGGTTCAGACCCTTGGGAACTTCAACGGTTTCGGTGATCGCAAAACCGTCTTCCCGACGTATCAGTCTTCTGACCGGTCCCTGGTATCCGGAACCGTCCGAAAATTCCTGGACCATTATCCCGTCCAAGCTGGCGCGGGAAAAGAGATTATCCTTATGCCAGATTTCACGATACCCTGTGGTTTCCATATAGCGATATATTCGGCTTTCGACCCGGAGGGACAGGGGTCCGGACACCTCCTGGGACGTGGCGATGACCTTGGTATCTCCGACCTGATCGAGCATGGTGACGACAATGGAAGCCAGCGCGTCCCCCGGGAAGGCGAAGGCTCCAAGGGAAAAGACCTTGCCCTTGCCGGCAACCTCGAACCCA
>QJVM01000008.1 GCA_003235715.1 Nitrospirota bacterium | reverse complement strand
ATCTCGTTCATTGCATGCCTGTTCAAGAGTCCGCTCCAGATCGTGGATGACACGGCGGCCAAGGTCTTTGATATCGTCGAGGCGGGGCTTCCCCTCGTCCTCTCCTCCTCGCCCCAGGGGGGGTCCACGGCACCCATTGAGGAAGCTGGCATGGTGGCCCAGATCAACGCAGAACTTCTGGCCAGCATCACCCTCACCCAGCTCATCCGGGAAGGGGCGCCCGTGATTTACGGAAGTGTGCCGGTCCGTGCCCGTCTCGACAACCTGCATGACCTCTACGGATGTCCGGAGTTCAACCATTACGGAGTCGACTGCGTTCAAATGGCCCGTTTCTACCGAATCCCGTGCTATTCGTCCTCTGGTGTGGGCGACGCCAAGGTCCCCGGGATGCAGGCGATGTTCGAAAAGATGCTCACGCACGCCTACATGGCCATGAGCGGGGCCCAGTACATCCATTATTCCTTCGGGCTTCTGGATCGGACCAATATCTTTTCGCCGCTTCAGGCCGTCATCGACAACGAACAGGTGGGGATGGTGAAACAGTCCGCACGGGCCTCGAGCGTGGATGAAGCCTGCGCCGCCCAGGGCGTCAGGACCGTGAGCAAGGTCATGGATTCCCCCAGCCGTCTCTTCGCGCGACACGCGCGCAGGGCCATGCATGACGGCACCCTATCGTCACCTTACCGTTTCGAAACCACCGATGCGAGTGACCGGGTCATCGAACGGGCCATGGAATACATGGGGACCCTCGAGGCGCAACCCGCCCGTCATCTTGCCCCCGAAACGATTGACCAAATATTCAATGAAGTGCCCGGATTGCTTCCCAGGCTGAAGAGGGCGGCTTGAAGGATCGGGGCAGAGAACATCATTTACTCAGAAACAGGAGGACAGATCGTGGAATCTGGCGACGTTATCGAGAAGATTGCAGTGAACGTAATTCAGGGCCGTGTGGAAGCAGAAGACGACGGTTTTGACGAAGGTTATGAAGGCCAGCCGGCAGTGACGGAGCTTGTGGAGGAGGCCGTGAACATGAAGGTCGATCCGGCCCTGCTCATTCTTGACGGCCTGACCCGTCCCATGGAGCAGGTGGGCCAGAAGTTCGAGTCAGGGAAGTACCTGATCCCGGACATGCTCGCCTCTGCCGAATGCGTGGGAGCCGCCATGGATATTCTGGCTCCTCACCTGAGCGGCACCGGCGTGGAGAGCAAAGGAAAATTTGTGCTCGCCACCGTGGCCGGAGATCTGCATGACATCGGCAAGAACATTGTGGCCATCATGTTAAAAGGGGCCGGGTACGAAGTTATTGACCTTGGCACGGACGTTTCCGCGGATCGCATTGCAGATGCGGTCGGGGAGAACCAGGCGCCGTACCTCGGGCTCTCGGCCCTGCTGACAACCACCATGCGGAACATGGAGGATGTTATCGGGAAGCTGGAAGAACGCAAGATCAGGGAGAAGGTGAAGATCATGGTAGGCGGCGCGCCGACATCGGCCCAGTTTGCAGATCGTATTGGCGCCGATGCCTATTGCAAGGATGCCTTTCAGGCCATCAACACTCTGAAGGCTTTCGGGTAGAGACTTCCAGGGGCAAACATTGGGAACGCGGATTGAGTCAGAAACGCGCGCCTATTCACAGGCCGCCGGAACGGGCAAGTACGACCGGACGTCCCGCCTTCTGGGCAAGTACGATCATGTCCGTCGACTCTGGGAGGACCAGGCCACGGCAACCTTCCTTCAACCTGCCATCCGTCGCCTGCTTCGGTCCCGTGAAGCCCGGAGCTGCAATCTCAAGATTCTCGACCTCGGATGCGGAAGCGGTGACGGTTTTGACCTTGTGACCGGAATTCCGGATCCTTACGCAACCCTATCAGAACCGGACCCCCGCCTGATCACGGACGAACGACTTGAAGCGTACGTGGGTCTGGACCTGAACCCGGAACTTCTGGAGCAGGCCCGCGAACACCACGGCCGGCATCCGAAAGTGTCGTTCGTTCAAGGGGACCTTGGGAACGGACTGCCCCGGCAGGTCACCGACGCAGAACCGTTTGACCTCTACTTCACCTCCTTTGGTACGCTCTCGCATTTCACAGATGAAGTGAGTATCCGGCTCATTACAGACATCTTCAGCCACGCAGAGGATGGTGCCCTTTTCGTCGGTGACTGGCTCGGCCGCTATTCCTATGAATGGCAGACGCTGTGGAGCCGGAACGTCTCCGAGTCTTACTTCATGGACTACCGCATTTCCTATATTTACGACGAGGAGGAACGAAAGGACGCAGAAGTGAGCAGCTTCCCGCTCCGCCTCATGGGGTGGGAGGAGATTCAACGGATCGTCGAGACCGCGGCCAGGCAGGCAGGAGTTCGTTTGAGCGCTGTGGAGAAGTTCGACCGTTCCGTCTACGTGGGACGTCACATGGACACGGCCGACTATAACCCGCACGCCCCGCCGCTCAGAAAACGGGTGAACTCCCTCTTCGAGCCCTATGTCCGTACCGAGCTCGAAGCGCTGAGGGTGGATTACGTCCCGCGCCCGGGCTTTGACGAACTGAATATGTGGTTTGGACGGTATTTCGAGGCCTGTAACGCACTCATCGACCATACGATAAGTTTGCTCGAAGGATTTGATCCCGGGTCGGGAATCTGTCGAAGGGTGCCAGAACTGCCGGAGAACGCCCCACTCATACTCAGGGAAACCGCTCACGCCATCCACCGGATCGTGGAAGCCGCCGCTTGGGAAGGGTGGGATGACGCCCGTGCCAATATCATCGAACCCCAGCTCGGATACGGCCTCCGTGCCCTTGAAATGACCCTTCAGAAGGGGATGGGAACCGGGCACGGGCTCGTGTGCATTCTTGAAATCAAGAAATAGACGGTCGTGGAAGGAGCGATAGGGTAATGTGTGGAATTGCCGGGTTGTGGGGCGCCTCTGACCCAGACAAGGTATCTCGAATGATGCGGGCCATGGCCCACCGGGGACCTGATGATGAGGGGATGCATCATGCCAGAGAGACCCAGGGAATACTGGGTCACAAGCGGTTAAGCATCATGGACCCCTCGGGTGGGCGGCAGCCCATCTACAACGAGACGGGCGACAAGGCGGTCATAGCCAACGGGGAAATCTACAACTTTCCCGGGCTGCTGCCGAACCTGCAGGAACGTCACCGGTTCACCACGCGCAACGACAGCGAAGCCATCCTGCACCTTTACGAGGATCTCGGTCCTGCAGTACCAAGCCAACTGGATGGAATGTATGCGTTCCTCATAGCTGACAGGAAGAATCTCTTCGCCGCAAGGGACCCCATCGGGATCAAGCCTCTCTATATGGGTCGGTCCAACGGAGCCCTCGTGTTTGCCTCAGAGGTCAAGGCCCTCGCCGGGCAATGCGATTCCGTCGAGGAATTCCCGCCGGGGACCTGTTTTGATACCCGGACCGGCTTTCATACCTTTTACACGATTCCCGAACAGCTCCCGGAAGAGCGACCGGTCGACACGATCCTTGGCGAGGTCCGGGAGACCGTGGAAAAAAGCGTGGTCAAGCGTCTGATGAGCGACGTGCCGGTTGGCGCATTTCTATCGGGTGGGCTGGACAGCAGCATAATAGCCGCCGTAGCCAGGAAAAACCTGCCTGAGCTCCACACCTTTTCCGTGGGTCTCGAGGGAAGCCCGGATATCGAGGCGGCCCGGTTCGTGGCGCGACACATCGATTCCATCCACCACGAATACATTCTCACCGACCGTGAGATTTCCCGCAAGCTTCCGGAGATCATCTACTTCCTCGAATCCTTTGATCAGGACCTTGTGCGAAGCGGAATCCCCTGTTACTTCACGTCACGACTCGCCGCAGACCATGTCAAGGTCATTCTGACCGGAGAGGGGGCCGACGAACTGTACGCCGGCTATACCTATTACAAATCCATCAATGATGATTCCGTCCTTGCTCAGGAATTGAGACGTTCCGTCGCGTCTCTGCACAACATCAACCTCCAGCGGGTGGACCGGATGACCATGGCCCATTCCATCGAGGGCCGGGTCCCCTTTCTGGACCTGGAATCCATCCACCTGGCCCAGCGTATCAGCCCCAGGTACAAACTCTACGGCAATGAGCGGGTGGAAAAGTGGGTCCTGCGAAAAGCCTTTGAAGACCTGTTGCCGCACGAAATTGTCTGGCGAAAAAAGGAACAGTTTGACGAGGGAAGCGGCGTGGCCACGCTCATGCCAACGTCCATCCGTCAGGGACGGCCTTCAGGGAACCCGGCGGGGAGAACCGGGGGTGTCTTCGTGAGGTCACCGGAAGAGTCCTTTTACCTCGATATTTTTAATGATGTCTTTGAAATGCCCGAGGTGATTCACTCCACAGTGGCCCGCTGGTCGGAACGTCCGGTCCTGTCCTCGTAGCACGGGCCGCAACCTCGGCCGGACCCTGTTAAGCCGTATAACCGTTCCCACTGCCGCTCTAGGCCGGCTGAGGGAACTTTCGCTGTTTCAAACAGCGTCCCGACAGGCCACCATTCCCCCCGCCCTTAAGCCCCCGTCGGTCAGGCACCGCGACTTCTGCCCGCCGTGGCTCCCCGTGACCCGGACCCGACCCGTCGTGACCATCATGGCCGCGAAGGGCGATACCGGCAACAAGCGTCGCTCCCCGCCTGATGGTTGGTGGCCGGAAACGGCAGCATTCGGGTGCTGGAGCGTCGGCTGAACGGCATACCGCGCAAGTTTCCAGCCGATACACTAATATCCTCAAGGCAGGCCATAATATTCACCGCTCAAACGGAAATATTCAACATGATGCCCCCTGAAACTCCCCAAATCATACGAACCCTGGTTGCTGTATTCCTGACGGTCATGACCGGATTCGCCCTCCATCGCAGGAAACTCCCCAGCCTTGAATTCTGGCCCGGGGCCGAACAAATCACGTACCACCTTCTGCTGCCAGCCCTTCTTTTCACCTCGATCAGTTCCGCCCGGGTGGACCTGAACCGTTTTCCAGGGCTCGCGCTTCCATTCATCGGTCCCTTCGTGATCATGGCCGTCATCCTCTTTATGTTCCGAAACCACCTGGGGAGAGATTATCCGGCTTTTACCTCCGTCTTCCAGGGCACCATCCGGTTCAACTCCTACGTGGGCTTTTCAGTGGCACTCTCCGTGTATGGTACTGAAGGGGTCGCCATGGCGGCCATGTTCATCTCGGTCGTAATCCCGGTGGTCAATGTCATGACCGTGGCCGTCTTGTCAGGAGCAAGCCGTGCCGCGGGACGCGTTAGCGTCCTTCGGGAACTCGTCCGGAACCCTCTGATCATCGCCTGTGTGGCCGCGCTCCTCCTTAAGGGGGCGGACTTTCAGGTACCCCAGCCCATGCTGGAGTTCCTGACCATTCTCGGCCGGGCCTCCCTGCCGGTGGGCCTCATGGCGGTGGGTGCGGCGCTGGGATTCCGGCGCTCTTCGGAGGATGCGCTTCCCCTTTCCATGGTGAGCATCAACCGGCTCCTGGTGATGCCGGCTCTCATGTTTCTCATCTGCCGCCTTTTCGGCGTGACTGGACTGGCCCGTTCCGTGGCGGTGCTGTTTGCCGCCCTTCCCGGCTCTCCTGCAGCCTACGTGCTGGCCCGCCAGATGGGTGGAGACCACCGCCTGATGGCCAACCTGACCACAGTCCAGATCCTGCTCTCCTTTGTCACGCTGCCCGTGGTTCTGGCTCTGGAAGCCTCCATGTCCTGAAGACCACCCGCCTGATGTGGCCTGATAGAATAGGTCTGCAGAGAGCCAAAGCCATCCGGAGAGCCCATGAGAGTCCGTGTCATCCTCGTCGTTCTTGCCCTGTTTACCTTTCTCTCCTCGGCTATTGGCGGTTACCTATATTTCAACGCCCTTAAGGCGTCGTCCCTCCAGACCCTGGAGCGTCAGGCCTTATTCCGCGCTGAGAATATTTCGGATCAACTCAATTCGTATATGGGCGGAGAACTGAAATCAGCCGCGGTCCTGGCGGGGCTTCAACCTATACGGTCTGCCCTGGAACGGGATGCCCGGACCGCTTCCATGGGAGAGATCAACCTAGTATTGGATACGTTTCGCTCGGGTCTGAATGTGGGTGTTTGCTACGTTATGGACGCTGAAGGGACAACCCTGGCCTCCAGTAACCGACATGACCCCGACAGCTTTGTGGGCGAGAACTTCTCCTTCAGACCCTATTTCGTACAGGCGATGACCGGTTCCTCAGCAACGTACATGGCTCTGGGCAAGACTTCTGGGGTTCGGGGGTTGTACCACAGCCATCCGGTTTATGGGCCCTCTCCGGACCGACCTATTGGCGTAGCGGTCATCAAGTCCGCCATTGGTGACCTCGAAAGTGAACTCCATGCGGGCCCGAACGAAATCATCACCCTCGCCGACCCCCATGGAGTAATCTTTCTTTCCACGCGGAAGGACTGGATACTGAAAACCCTGAGACCGCTTCTCCCTGACGAGATTGATGAGTTGGCCCGCAGCATGCAATTTGGCAGCGGCCCCTGGCCTGAGGCAGGCCTTGATTTTTCTCTTGAGGGAAGTGCACGGGATGCCGATGGAGTGCCATACCTCGTATTTCAGAAACCCCTGATAGGCTTCACCGGCTGGACGATCTATTATTTCCGGAACCAGCAAGCCCTGCTTTCGACCATTCTGGCCCCGCTTTCCCGTACCCATGGCACGGTGATCGTAATCCTTTGCCTTCTCGTGGGTTCCACGGTATTCATCCTCTATCGGAAAGCCAGCCAGGACATCGTCCGGAGACGGGAAGCCGAAGCAGCGCTCAGAGAAAGTGAAGAACGTTACCGTCGGCTCTATCATCACACCCCGGCCATACTCCATTCCATCGATCCTGATGGTCGCCTCCTCAGCGTCAGCGATTATTGGACCGGTGTTCTGGGCCACGAACGAAACGAGGTGCTTGGAAGGAAGGTCACGGAGTTCATGACCCCCGAGTCCCGGAGGATGGCAGAAGAATACGTCATTCCTGAATTTATGAGGTCAGGTTTCTGTCGGGACATTTCGTACCAGTTCATCAAGAAGAACGGAGAGGTCATGGATGTGCTCCTCTCCGCCATAGCAGAACGGGACGCTGCGGGCACTATCGTCCGTTCGTTGGCCGTACTCGTCGACGTCACGGAACTCAAGAAAACGGAGGAGAAACTCAAAGCGGCCCGCGACGCACTCCGTAGTTACTCGCAGGAACTCGAATCCGCCGTTCGACAGCGCTCAGGTGAAATATCTAGCATTCTTCAGCACACTCCGGCCGTGGTGTATATCAAGGATCTTGATGGCCGATATATCATGGCCAATTCCCGATTCGGAGAAATTTCAGGCCTCAGCCCGGATGAAATGAGGGGCAAGACGGACTTTGACATCTTTCCGCTCGGGACCGCGGATCAATTCAGAACAAATGACCTCACGGTGGCTAAAGTCAAGGAATCGCGTCAGATGGAGGAAACCATCCCACAGACCGACGGCAACCACATATACCTTTCTGTGAAGTTCCCGCTTCTGGACTCCGATGGGGAGGTCAGCCGTATCTGTGGAATATCCACCGACATAACTCTGATCAAGAAGGCCCAGGAACAACTCCGCAGGCTATCAGGCCATATTCTTTCAGACCAGGAAGCCGAACGGGCCAACATTGCTCGCGAGCTCCACGATGAGCTTGGCCAGGTGCTTACCGCCCTGAGACTGGATGCTGTATGGCTCCGAAACCGACTCACTAACCTGGACATGAAAGCTTACCACCGCGCTTCGGCCATGTGTGATCTGGTTGATCAAACCATTGACAATGTCCGGCAGATCGCCGTCCGTCTGAGACCCGGCGTGCTGGATGACCTGGGGCTGGTGGACGCCCTGGAATGGATGATTGCAGATTTTGAAAGTCGAACCGATGTCTCGTTCACCTTCCACCACGATGACCTTCCTGAGATCCAAGGCCCCCTGGCGACCTGCGCCTACCGGATAGCGCAGGAGGCCCTGACCAATGTAGCCCGTCATGCACAAGCCTCACGCGTGAACGTAACCCTCACGCATACGGAGAACGCGCTCCGCCTTACGCTCTCGGACGATGGGCAGGGGTTTGAGCCGGATGGTCTGGCCGACGCCCAGGGGTTAGGTCTGGCCGGTATGCGAGAACGGGCCATCCTCGTGGGGGGCTCACTGAAGCTCTACTCCACGCCCGGGGAAGGGACTGTGATCGAATGTGTTCTGCCCCTGAGTCACCCCTTAAAAGGAGAGCCCGCATGATTAGAGTTCTAATAGCCGATGACCACAGTATTGTCCGGGATGGCCTCCGCCGGATAATTGAGGACACGGATGACATCCAGGTCGTGGCCGAGGCGGACGACGGGCGCGCGGCCATGGAGATTATGAAAACCCGGCCACTCGACGTGGCCGTCGTCGATATATCCATGCCGGGTATGGACGGGCTGGAACTTATTGGCCAAGCGGCCGTCCAGAGCCCCCATATCCCGGTGCTCGTCCTGACCATGCACGAGGAAGAACAGTATATCGTCCGGGCTATCAATTCCGGAGCCCGTGGGTACCTTACCAAGCGAAGCGCTCCGGAACAGCTTGTTAAGGCCATCCGGAAGGTCCACGAGGGCGGACGATTCCTGACCGAGCAGGCGGCCGAGGCGCTGGCTGTGCGGATGGCCGGGGGCCGGAAGGGTAAAAGTCATCTGGATGACCTTTCCAACCGGGAGATCCAGGTCCTCCGGCGACTGGCCATGGGACAGACGAATCGGGAAATCGCCACAGCGTACCACATCAGCGTGAAAACCGTGGACACCTACCGGCTTAGGCTCTTAAAGAAGCTGAACTTACGAAACAATGCCGAGTTGTCCCGTTTTGCCATTCAAAACGGACTCGTTGAACTTTGATCCCAGGCTGTAAGAATAATTCGCATAGGAGAATCAGAAGGATCCGGATTTCCTAATTTCCACACGGGGTCTAACATGAATATAGATATATAGAACCTGCCGACCCGGGCAGGGGTATCCCATATTCCACATCAGAAGGAGGTTGTTACGCATGAACAGAAAGAACGCTGTTCTCGTGGTCCTGTCCCTTGTGCTCGCCTTGACCCTTGTGCCCCTCGTTGCGGTGGCGAAAGACCGGCTGGCCTTCTCCGGCGGCCCGGAAGGAGGAACCTTCCAGTATTTTTCGAACGGTATCGCCACGCGACTTTCAAAAAATCTCCCTAACGTCGAGGTTTCCAATATGGCCTCTGCAGGTTCCTTGGAGAATCTCCGCAGAGTAAACTCCGGCGATGCGGACTTTGGCATCGTGTACTCCGGTGACACCTACCTCGGCCGAAACGGGAAACTCACTCAGGACACCCGGAAATACAGAAACGTCCTGGCCATGGCCTATCTGTACGGGGCCCCCGCCCACCTCATCGTCAAAGCGGACAGCGGTATCAACAAGGTTACGGACCTTGAAGGCAAGCGGGTTGCCGTGGGTGGACCAGGCTCGGGAGCGGCGGGAGCGGCTCAGCGCTACTTCACCGCGCTTGGACTATGGGACAAGATGAAGGTTGAGTTTCTGGGCTATTCCAAGGCCGCTTCGGCGCTTGGTGACAATCTCATCGATGCCATGTGGGTCTTTGCAGGATACCCGAACTCCTCCGTGATCCAGGCGGCGGCCAGCAACAAAATCAAACTGCTTGACGTCGTTGAGGCGGGCAAGAAAGCTGGATTCTTTGATGAATACCCTTTCTACACCGAATTGACGATTCCGGCAAATACATACAGCGGGGTGGATTCGCCCACGCCTTCCTTCCAGGACTCGGCCCTATGGGTTGCAGGAAAGCATGTCAAGAAGGATATTGTGACCAAGGCGCTTGAGGACATATACTCGAAGGAGGGCTTGGCCTACATGGTCAAGGTGAAGAGTACAGCGAAGGCCATGTCCATCCAGAGCGGATTAAGCGGGGTCGTCACGCCCGTGCATCCGGGTGCATTGGCTTTCTGGGAAGACAAGGGTCTGCCTGTTAAACCCGAGCAAAAGTAACTTGGTATAAGGAATTGGTATAAGGAAATAGACGTAACCCGGGGACGACCGGCAGGAGCCCGTCGTCCCCGGAGTTGGAGCGATCCTTTGGCGGGGGAATAGAAGCCATGTCTGAAGAATTCAAGGATGAAATTGCCTCTCTGGACGAGAAAGATCAGAAAAAACTCAAGGAACTCGTTGAAAAGGACGCCAAGAGCGCCCGAAAACCAGAGGGAACCTGGAAATGGATTACCGCAATCCTTGGGGCTTCGATGGTCCTCTTCTATTTCTATACGGCAGGCATAGCCACCGTTGCCACTCAGTATCATCGCGGGGTTTATGTCTTCATTACTTACGTTCTCGTCTTTCTCCTCTACCCTGCGGGAAAGATGAGGATGCGCGTTCCGCTCACCGTTCTGGCCGGATTCATCCTTTCATCTGCCTTCGCCGTAATAACCGTTTACGGCAGAGACTCCATCGCCTTCCATGATCGGCTCATGGACGTGTACTATGCCTGGAGTGACGATGGGTTTGTGGCCGCCCTGTCTCAGGCTGCAGGATTATGGGGTATCGCCCTTGGCACCATCGTCATTTCTGGTATCCTGCTCGTTGCAGATCGCTGGATGGGAAAACGCTGGGAACATAATCCGGTACTTTCCGACATCGTCCTCTCACTGATTGCCGCCGCGGCCGTCTACTATTGGGTACACGAGTTCGAAGCCCTGAATTACCGGGCCGGGGCGGAAACGGAACTCGATGCCATGATCAGCGTGGTCGGTGTCCTGCTTTCGCTCGAGGTCTGCCGCCGTGTACTTGGATGGTCCATGACCCTTATCGGGGTCTTCATGCTGGTGTATGCCTATTTCGGTCCCTATTTCCC
>QJVM01000013.1 GCA_003235715.1 Nitrospirota bacterium | reverse complement strand
CGATTCCTTACGCGACACTCAAAGTGTAACCTATGTCCTTGAACTTCTTTGTTACCCATGTCCTTGACTTCTACAGTCCTTTTTCATTTTTCACTCTTCACTTTTAACTTTTAACTTTTGACTCGCCCCTCGCCACTATTCACTTTTCATTTTTCATTTTTCATTTTCCCCTTGCCCCTTGCATTCGCCAATCCATTAATATGAAGGCGCATACGCCATAGGAGGTGCCTTATGAGCGATCCGATCAACTTCACCTGCAGCCAATGCAGCGCGGTCTGGCAGCGCGAGGGCCAGACCAACTGCTGGAGCACGAAACCGGACCAGAAGCCGGGCCAGCCCAAGAACTGCCCGGCCGCGCATGGTCCCGAGGTGATCCGCGAAGCCTTCGATCTTTATTCCGGGGATTCCGAGGATGCGCGCATCGCCTCCGTGGCCGCGCGCGTCGAGGGGCTCTGTTATCAGCCCATCCCCGGGAGCACGGCCGTGAACGCCCGCTGGACGCGGGTGGAGGATACCATCGCCTTTGCCAGGCTCATGGAATACCGGAAGATCGGCATCGCCACCTGCATCGGTCTTCTGAGCGAGACCGAGAACCTGTCAAAGATCCTCCGGTCCCAGGGCTTCGAGGTGTCCAGCGTCTGCTGCAAATCCGGAAGCATCGACAAGCTCGAGCTCGGCCTCCCGGAATCCGTCAAGGTCCGGCCCGGCACCTTTGAGCCGGCCTGTAATCCCGTGGCCCAGGCCCGCTTCCTGAACGAGATGAAGACCGACATGAACGTCATCGTGGGCCTCTGCGTGGGTCACGACATGCTCTTCCAAAAATACTCCGAGGCGCCGGTGACCACGCTGGTCGTCAAGGACCGCGTGACCGGCCACAACCCCGTGGGCGTGCTCTACGGCCAGAACTTCTATTACAAGAGACTCCAGACCCAGCCCCTGGTGATCCAGGAACCCGGAGAGAAGTAGTCTCTATTTCATAGACCACTTCGGGATTGCGGCCTGCGTGGCCACTATGACGGAATCCGGTCATTCGGCCCTTGCCGGTTTCCCCTTTCACGTGTAAATTGGCAACTATCGACCCATTCCGCGCACCTGTAGCACAGGGAGACCTCTGCCGATAGAAGACCTAGCCATGGAACCCGATAGGCCTGGCAGGGTATAAGGTGGGCGGTCATTTTTCTTTTCTTTCAGTGACAGTCACAGGGAGGGCCAGTCTTTCCCACCTCGGTCACGGGGGTGTGTTAGCCAAGCCTTGGCCCAGGGGCCTGAAGGCTGGGAGCGGCGGTAGCCTGTCAAGACGTCGCCCGCAATAGGTCCAGTGGACTCCTCACGTCGTTGAAATTCCGCTTCATGACGTGCGTATAGATCTCGGTCGTCTTTACATTCGCGTGGCCCAGCAGCTCCTGCAGCACACGGATATTGACCCCGTTTTCCAGCATGTGCGTGGCAAAACTGTGACGCAGGGTATGGCATCCGATGCGCTTGTTGATGCGCGCCTTCAGCGCGGCGGCCTTCACCGCTTTCTGCAGGCCGGATTCGAGAACGTGGTGGCGCATCTCCTTTCCCGACCGCGGGTCAACAGACCGGGTCTTGGCCGGGAACACGTACTGCCATCCCGCCTGTTTCCCTCCGCTTCGATACTTGCGGGCCAGGGCCTCGGGAAGATAGACCTCGCCAAACCCTTCAGCGAGATCCTGGCGATGGAGTTCAACTACCCGGTCGATATGAAGACGCAGTTCCTCGTGGATTTCTTCCGGAAGAAGCGTGGTCCGGTCCCGGCCGCCCTTGCCTCCCCGCACAAAGATGCGGCGGTTGCCGAAATCCACGTCCTGGACCCGGAGGCGGATGCATTCCATCAGCCGGAGCCCCGCCCCGTAAAGCAGTTTGGCCATCAACGCGTGAGTCCCGTTCATCCGGGCGAGCAGGCTCTGGGTTTCCTCCATGGTCAGCACGGTCGGCGGTTTCGGGCCGCGCCGGGCGCGGGCCGGGGTGATCTGATCTTCAAGGGGTTGGCCGAGCACCTCCCGGTACAGGAAGACCAGGGCGTTCAGGGCCTGGCGCTGGGTGGAGGCGGAAACCTTGCCGTCCGTGGCCAGATGCGACAGGAAGGCCTCGATGTGTCGGGCCCCAAGCTCCTTCGGGTGGGTTTTTCCCCCGTGGAAGTGGATATACCGGAGAATCCATTGACAATAGGTGGTTTCCGTCCGATAGGCGTAGTGGTGATACCGAAGCACCTCCCGGACCTGGTCCATGAGCTTCAGTTTGGGGTTGGGCTGGAATCGGGGCTTGTTTTCCACGTTACACCTCATATATCACAATAAGTGGAAAACTATACCATAGTTATAATAACTGGACCAGCTTTTCCAGTTTAGGCCCTGGATATCAAAATATATGGAAAAAATGAACGTCTATAAGAATTAATATGATGGACATTTTCCGCTTATCACACTGTTATGCCAAATGACATGAAGATACCCACCTTACTCTTGGCAATTCTATTCTTGTTATGTTTCTCAATGTTAGCCGCGGAAAGCGGTTTGGTCCCAATTCCGAAAGACCAACTTGAATATGGTTGCGGTTGCGGCTACCGCATGAATGAGACAGAGCCGTATCTCACGGTCTTTCAATCCGAACTTCATTTTGAAGATCCAAAGGCGTTTATTGACGGCAAGCTCGTCAAGCTAGAGCCTGTTCTCGTTGCGCAAATTCCATCTGACCCGAAGGTCGGGGATAAATTCAAACAACAATATCGATACCAAGATATAATTCTCACTTTTGTCAATACGATCACATTCGTATGTCCTAAAGGCACGGAAGGTGGATGCGAGGTAACAAACTTTGAGTCCATATTGGAGAAAAGCCAAAATGGCCACACGGATAAGACACATCTCTATGGAGACTGTGGATGCTAACAAGGCATAACCAATGCCTACAGCGGACGGGGTAACCCTGGTTGCTTTTTCCCATGACCTTTACAACCAACCACACTCAGCGGTCCGCCGCTGACGCCCGCCGTTAGGTCTATCAAATGTATAAGTCCGCATTGCTCCTTGTCCTGCTTTGTGCTTCCGTTGCAATGGCTGAAGACGGGCCGTTTATGGCCCCTGGCATTATTAATCGCATACCGACAGACGAAGAACGAACCCAACCGAACAATATACACTCTCAAGAATTGTGCGTTGAGCAAGGCGGCACATGGTTCGAGGGACGTAACAACGATTATTGCCTGGTGCCCTATCCTGATGCCGGCAAGTTGTGCCGAAACTCCAATGAATGCGTGGGGCATTGCACAATGCCGCTTAATCGGAAACAATTGGACGGGTCTCAACTGCCAGGTGGCTATGGAATATGCCAGCTA
>QJVM01000118.1 GCA_003235715.1 Nitrospirota bacterium | reverse complement strand
CTCCCCTTGTGGGCCCGTTCGAACCGGCCTTTGTGCGTGCGGAAGGCGCCCGTGAACGAACCGCGTTAGTGACCGAACAATTCGGATTCCATCAGTTCCTCGGAGATGGCCGTGCAGTTCACCGCCTCGAAGGGGCCCGGGTGGCGAGGGCTCTCGGCGTGCAGGGCCCGGGCCACCAGCTCCTTGCCCGTGCCGGTTTCGCCCGTGATGATCACGGATGCATCCGCCGGACCGAGAGCCTGGATCTTCCGGAACAGGGCAAGCATGCCGGCACTCCGTCCGATGATGCCGTGAAAGGCGGCGAAGGGCAGGATGTCTCCCTCCGGGCTTCGCGCTTCGCGCTCGAACCGCACGATCACCACGTCCTTCACCCCGGCGGTATTCAATCTTTCCGGACGAACCACCGTAATGCGGGCCTGATAGTCCCGGCCTTCGGACGAGGTGAAACGCAGCTGCAGAGGGGAAGGACTGCCTCCCCGCAAGGCCTCCTCGACGGCAGGCAGAAGACCCGGCAAGGCATCGCCGGTCAGGTCCGAGAGACGCACCCCCCGAAGCTCGTCCACGCCCCGGCCGATCCAGTCCGCCAGGCGTTCGGAGGCCGATACGACCACAGGGACCCCGTCCGTGGAAATCCCGACAACGACTTCTGCGGATTCCATCCGCGAAGGCTGTCTGGATAAAGCCTCAGGTCTCATCGGGCGTCACCGGGCAGGCGGGAGAGGTTTCGCAGGAGCGGACGTTCCCGAAACCGCGGGATGTAATGCACAGGGTTTTTCGGTATGGTTTTTCAGCATCGAATTTAATAGTATACCAAACAGAAATCGAGGGATAAGCGAAACACCAGGGTAGATGGGACGGCGATGAAATACAGGGTCGAGAAGGATACACTGGGTTCGGTAAACGTTCCGGTAAAGGCACTTTACGGTGCCCAGACCCAGAGGGCCGTGGAGAACTTTCGGGTAAGCGGGCACCGTCTTCCGCGTCGATTCATCCGTGCGCAGGGCCTGATCAAGCTGGCCGCGGCCCGGGTGAACCAGAGGCTTGGCTTGCTGGATCGTCGGAGGGGCAGGGCCATCGAGAAAGCCTCCGAGGAAGTGATGGCCGGGGTTCACGACGAGCAGTTCGTCGTCGATGTCTTTCAGGCGGGGGCGGGTACGTCCCAGAACATGAACGCCAACGAAGTGATCGCGAACCGTGCCAATGAAATCCTCGGCGGCCGGAGGGGCCGTTACGCCTTCTGCCATCCGAACGATCACGTGAACCTGGGTCAGTCCACCAATGACACCATTCCCAGCGCCATTCACATCGCGGCCTGGGAGACGGTCAAACATGATCTCCTTCCCCCGCTGTCAGCGGCCCGGAAAACCCTTGAGCGCAAGGCGAAGGCCTTCATGCCCTGCGTGAAATCAGGCCGTACCCATCTGCAGGATGCGGTTCCCATGCGCCTGGGCCAGGAGTTCTCGGGATACGCCTCAGCCTTCAAGCGCGAACAGGAACGCATCGAACAGGCCATGAAGAGCCTGCTCGAACTTCCGCTGGGCGGCAATGCCGTCGGCACAGGGATCAACACGCCTCCGCGCTACAAGACGGAAGTGGTGCGAGAGGTGGCGAGGATTTCCGGGATACGGTTTCGGCCCACGTCCAACACGTTTGAAGGGATTCAGAACGTTACGGGGGCGCTGGAGCTTTCGGCCGGTCTGAGGGGGCTTGCCGTTACCGTGTCCCGCGTGGCCAACGACCTCCGCCTGCTGGCCTCGGGCCCGAGGACGGGGCTGGCCGAAATTCAGCTCCCGGCGGTCCAGCCGGGGTCGTCCATCATGCCGGGGAAGGTCAATCCGGTGATGGCGGAGATGATGAACATGGTCTGCTTCCAGGTGATAGGCAATGACACGGCGGTCTGCCATGCCGTGGCCGCCGGCCAGCTGGAATTGAATGTCATGATGCCGGTCATCGCCCACAACCTGCTCGCGTCCATCGGGATCCTCGGAAACGGGGTCCGCGTCTTTGAAGAGAAATGTCTGCGGGGGATTAAGGCCGACCGCAGCGCCTGCCGGCGATGGGTGGACCAGAGCCTGGCCACAGCCACGGCCCTGAACCCGATCATCGGCTACCAGCGGGCCGCCGAGATTGCCAAGAAGGCCTACGCCTCGGGCCGGACCATCCGGGAGGTGGCGATTTCGGAGGGCGTGCTCTCCGAAGCCGAAGCGGGACAGCTTCTGGATCCCGGGAGGATGGTCTAATACCCCTGGGCCCAAGAGCTTCGGGTTCAACCATGAGATTCAGACCCTGCATCGACATCCACAGCGGTACGGTGAAACAGATTGTGGGAGGCTCGCTCAATGACGGAGAGCCGGAAGACCTGAAGACCAACTTCGCCTCTACCCGCCCCTCTTCCTATTACGCGTCCCTCTACCGAAAGGATGGCCTGAGGGGAGGCCACGTGATCAAGCTTGGCCCGGGCAATGACGCGGCGGCCAGAGAGGCCCTTGCGGCCTACCCGGGAGGGCTTCAGATCGGCGGGGGTCTGGATGACCGCAACGCCGGAACGTGGCTCGATGCAGGAGCCGAGAAGGTCATCGTGACCTCGTTTGTGTTCCGGGACGGACGGGTCGATGAAACCCGCCTGGCCGGGCTGGTCCGTGCGGTCGGAAAGGGTCGCCTTGTTCTGGATCTCAGCTGCCGGAAGAAGGAAGGGACCTATTACATCGTGACGGACCGGTGGCAGAAGTTTACGGACGTGGCGGTTTCCGCGGAGACCCTGGAACGGCTGGGCCGCAGCTGTTCGGAATTCCTGGTTCACGGGGTGGACGTCGAAGGAAAATGCGCAGGGATCGAAAGCGAGCTGGTCATGCTGCTGGGCCGGCATTCGCCCCGGCCGACCACGTATGCCGGCGGCATTGCCTCCATGGAAGATATCGAACGGATCGGACGCCTCTCGGAGAACCGGCTCGACTTTACGGTGGGGAGTGCCCTGGACCTGTTCGGAGGGCAGGGGGTGAAGTACGAGGACATGGTCCGGCTCTTCGGCGAGGACCCGCCCTGAAGGGATGCTTCGGTCCCACGCCCGTCCCGTGACAGGCTGTTTGCTGCTGCGGGGGTGCTGCTGGAGTGTACGGGCCGGGAGAGGAGACCGCGTCTTCCTGTCCCAGGGGAGCCAGGGAATTACGGATCGAGATCCGCCTCGATGACAAGGTCCCGGCCGACCCGGGAAAGCCGGGTGGACTTGAGCGGGATGGCTTCCTCCAGTTTCAACGGGTCAGGTCCGCCGACGGACGGGAGCCCATTTCGGCCTCCGAGGATCTTCGGCGCGATGAAGAAGACGGCCCTCTGAACCACGCCGGCGGCGAGGCACGCGGCATTGAGGGACGAGCCACCTTCCAGAAGAAGCGACGTGATCTGTCTTTGTCCAAGCGTATTCATGAGCGACTGAAGATCCAGCTTTCCGTTCCTGCCGGGAACGTGAATCACCTCGGCTCCGCGGGCCTCGAGGGCCGCCCGGGCCGGATGATCCTCGGGGACGCAGGTGGCGATCCACGTGGCGGCCTCCCGGGTATCCAGAACCCGTGCCTCAGGCCGGATCTCCAGACGGCCATCCACGATGATACGGACAGGATTCCTTCCCCCGGAGATACGGCAGGTCAGCGAGGGGTCGTCCGCCCGGACCGTGCCGATGCCCACCATGATCGCGTCCGATTCGGCACGGAGACGATGTCCGGCCCTCCGCGCGGATGGCCCGGTGATCCACTTGGATTCACCCGACGCCGTAGCGATTCGGCCGTCAACGGTCTGGGCCACCTTCAGGGTGACATAGGGTCGGCCGGTCTTCATGTAATGAATGAACCACCGGTTCATGAGGCGGGCTTCTTCGGCCAGCACGCCGCTCCGGACCTCGACCCCGGCCTCTTTCAGCATGCGGAGACCGCGGCCCGATACCTTGGGATTGGGATCCTTCATCGCCACCACCACGCGCTTCACGCCGGCCCGGATGACCGCCTGCGCGCAGGGCGGCGTGCGCTTCTCGGTATGGCAGCACGGTTCCAGCGTGACGTAAAGGGTGGCCCCGCGAGCCTGAGGACCCGCCCGGCGAAGGGCCACGGCCTCGGCGTGAGCCGTACCGGCCTTCCGATGAAAGCCCTCGGCAAGGACGCGGCCCTGACGGACCAGGACAGCGCCGACCAGGGGGTTCGGACTCGTCCGCCCCGAAGCCTTCCGTGCCAGTTCGAGGGCGAGGTTCATGTAGGTCTCGTCCTTATTCATTCCCCATCTTCCTGATTGCCGGTTCCAATGATTCTAACCCAGGTCCGGTCATGCCGAAACGGCCTGAACCAAGGCGCCCAAAAGAAAAGGGAAGATGCCCGGATGACATCCTCCCCCATGGAAACAGGTTGCGAAAGTTCGATCCTGCTCAGCGAACCGCGTCCTTGAAACCCTTTCCCGAGGTGAACTTGGGAACCTTTGCGGCCTTGATCTTGATCTCCTCTCCGGTCTGAGGGTTGCGGCCCTTGCGTGCGCCCCTCTTGGACACGGAGAACGTTCCAAAACCCACAAGGGTCACCTTGTTTCCCTTCTTGAGCGTCTTCTTGATGTTCTCGACCATGGAATCGAGAGCCTTGCCGGCAGCAGCCTTGGTGATGTTCGCATCAGCGGCCATCTTTTCGATCAGTTCAGCTTTGGTCATGAAAGAATCTCCTTTCGCTTGAGTCGATACTGAAAGATATCGATGCGGAGGCAGGGAAAAACAGACGCTGAATAACCCCTCTCTTTATTGGATAAAACGTTAGCATTCCGACCAAGGCATGTCAAGAGCCTTTATTTACAGGCCTGATCGAAGATCTCCCCAAATTCTGTTTTCGTTCCCTCGCCTCTCCAACATTTTCTTCGGCCGGGGAAGGGGGGACTTCGGAACGGTCCTTTCGAAGAAAGGCGTTCCGACCGAAGGCCCTGATTCAGGCCGGCAGCTTCCCCACGAGGACGCTGCACCTGGCATGGCTCAGCACCCGGCGGGCGACGCTCCCCAGCATGCCGGCGACGCCACGCCGCCCACGACATCCGACCACGAGAAGGTCCGGTCCGAGGGCGGCCACCTGTTCCGTGATTACGGCCGAGGCTTCTCCGGGCTTGACGATCGTGGTGATGCTCTTGAAACGGCCGAGGAAGGGTTTTTTCTCCTCCTCCACGAGAGCCTCTGCCCTGGAGAACTCCTCCTGTCGCACCCGGGCGACGGTATCCTTGATCTGGTCGCCGACTTCGATATAGAACCTCTCGGGGATGTCGGTCATCGGGGAGTCCACGGCATGGAGGATCGTGAGTTCGCTGGACTGGGGAAAGGGGGCGCTCATGAGCATGGCCGCGGCCTTCCGCGAACAATCCGATGCGTCCGCAGCAAAGAGGATGCGAAGGGGGCGCTCGCCGGCGTCCTTCTGGGGCGGCCGGACGGCCAGGACGGGTGTCGTTGCGTGAATGACCACCTGCCGCGTCATGCTTCCCAGAAGGAAGGATTCGACGGCCGAATGGCCGCGGCTTCCCATGACAATGAGGTCTCCCCCCACTTCTCCGGCCGTGCTGATGATGTCCTGGTAAGGGTAACCCTGTTTCAGATGACTCGCCACGCTGATTCGCCTGCCCTTGAAAGGGCGTGCCGCTTCCGCGAGAATTTTCTCGCCCAGCTTATGTCGAACCCTCATGAGCTCGTCATAAAGGTCGTAGGATTCCCCGAATCCTCCGGGTTCCGTGATCACATGAAGCAGGTGGACCTCGTCGCGCGACTGGAGGGGGAACCGGGCCAGGAACGACAGGGCTTCATCGGAATATTCGGAACCGTCCACCGCGAGGAGATATTTCATGGCCACCCTCCAGGAAACTGGAATCACCCTCTGAAACCATCCTAGCACACAATGGAAGAGGGGTCGGGCGGCAGGGCCTGGAAAAGCGGGCGTTTATGAAACCGCGTCCGGGGGCGGACGAGGGGGACTCAGAAGGCTGAAGACGCAAGCGTCAAACGGACGGTTTCTTCATGCGTCCCGGGGCTGCAGCGAAAATGGTGATCGAGTCGATAGCCCGCGATCCACACAATCCGATTTCCTGAAAGAACGAGGGGAACCGTATCGCGCATGGACACCGGTACCTTGGCATCCACAAAGAAATCCTGGAGCTTCTTGGTTCCCTCCATGCCCAGGGGATGAAAGGTGTCGCCCGGCTGCCTGGAGCGAACCTGCAGCTCGTGACCGAGCAGGCGGCTCGGGACGCGGACCTCCGTGGCCGACTCCGGTACGGGTTCGCCGGCACGGCATCGCCGTGCCTCGATCCGCCTTCCGTCCGGCAGGTGCAGGGTTCCGGGGATCGGAAGAACGCCCCTGATCACGGTTGAACCCTCTTTCCGAGGCCGGAGACCGTACCGGTCATGTTCCCGTGTGAAGACCAGGCCACCCGGAAGTTGGGGCGAACGCGGATGGGCGCCCTGCGTGGCGCGAAGCGCCTTCTCGATATGCTCGTTCGACAGTCCCCGGGTATGCCCGCGCACTTCCCGGACGGCCAGACGGAGGATCCTCCGCCTGAGGACGAGCGGCTGCTCATCGAATGGATGTTTCCCCCAGGTCATGCCTGACGCGGCCCGGACGGGATGCATCCGTTCCAGGGCCTGCGCGGCGAGGGCATCGAGAAACGTGTCCTCCTCGTCCAGGGTCCGCGCGGTGCGTAGAAGCGTTTCGCGGATGTTCGGGTTGATGGATTCCAGGAGCGGCAGAAGACGGACCCGGAGGCGGTTTCTGAGATAGGCCTCCTTCAGATTGGAGCTGTCGGTCAGGGCCTGGATGCCGGATGCCTTCAGATAGTCCTCGATATCCCGGCGCGAGGTGAAAAGGAGGGGACGAATGATCTCCTCTCTTTGGGCCGGGATTCCGGAAAGGCCGCGGCGTGCCGCGCCCCGGATGAGCCGCATGAGGACGGTCTCCGCCTGATCGTCGAGCGTATGGCCCGTGGCAATCCGGTCCGCGCCAATGGCTTTCGCGTGCGTCCTCAGGACGGCATAACGTTTTGTCCGGGCCCTCTGCTGAAGGTTGCCCTTCCGGCCCGCCAGCTGGAGGAGGGCCACGTCAAAGGCCGCCCCATGCCTGCGGCAGAGGTCTGCACAAAAAGCCTTTTCATCGCCCGTTTCCCCGGGGTCCCGAAGCCCGTGATCCACATAAAGGGCCGACACCTTCAGGCCGAACGCCGGGGCGATGCGGCTCAGGAGAACCAGCAGGCAGGTCGAGTCCGGCCCGCCGGAAAGGGCCACGAGAACATGATTTCCGGGAGCCGCAAGCCTGAACTCACGGAGGGTCGTCAGAACCTTCTTCTCGAGAAATTCGGGATCCATGGACGAGACGAATCCGGCTCGCCGGAGCGGGACGTCCTATCCGGCGGGCGCTTCAGCCGCGATGCTTCAGAAAGGCCGTCAGCTGCCTGATGGCCTGATAGCGGTGACTCATGGAATTCTTGAGTTCCGCGGTCATTTCGGCAAAGGTCTGTGTGTATCCTTCCGGAATGAAGAGCGGGTCGTAACCGAACCCGGACGTTCCGGAAAGCTGCGGGGCGATCCGGCCCCGGACTTCGCCCCTGAATTCGTGTTCGCTGTCGCCCTCCCGATAAATCATGCAGCAGACGAAACGGGCGGTCCGATCCTCTGAAGAGATCCCCCGCAACCTTTCAAGGAGGTGACGGTTGTTAGCCCCCGCGTCGGCCAGCGGGCCCGCGAACCTCGCCGAAAAGACCCCGGGCGCACCGTTCAGCGCATCGACCTCAAGACCCGAATCCTCGGCAATGGTCGGCAGATGGGTCAGGCGGGAATATTCCCGCGCTTTCTTGGAGGCGTTTTCATAGAAGCTGGAACCGTCTTCATCCACCTCCGGGGCCTCCTCGGGAAGGGCGACACATTCGATGACGGAAGACAGAAGCTGCTGGAGTTCCCTGACCTTGTTCGGATTCCTGGTGGCGATGAGAACCTTCCTCATCATGCCGTCCGGGTCGGGATTCGCTTCATGCCGAGAGCCTTCTTCTGATACGCCATCAGGTCCCGGATCCCCTTCTCCGCGAGGTCGAGAAGCGCGGACAGTTCCTCCCGGTTGAAGGTCTTGCCTTCCGCCGTCCCCTGAAGCTCCACAAAGCGGCCGCTCCCGGTCATGACCACATTCATGTCGACCTCCGCCGTGGAGTCTTCCTCGTAGGCGAGGTCGATCATGGGTTTGCCTCCCACGATTCCCACGCTGATGGCGGCGAGGGTGTCCGTCACCGGGAGGCTGGGGAGAAGCTTCAGGCGGACCGCCTTCTTCAGGGCCAGGACCAGGGCGACGTAGGCCCCTGTGATGGAAGCCGTCCGGGTTCCGCCGTCGGCCTCGATAACGTCGCAGTCGATCCATACGGTTCGCTCGCCGAGCTGGGTCAGGTCCACCACGGCCCGGAGGGAGCGGCCAATGAGTCTCTGGATCTCATGGGTCCGGCCGCCGACTTTCCCTTTTGAGGATTCCCGGGGGGTCCGCTCGACGGTGGCCCGGGGCAGCATGCCGTACTCCGCCGTAACCCATCCCTGGTTCTTCCCCCTGAGAAAGGGGGGAACCTTCTCTTCCAGGGTGGCATTGCAGATGACTCGTGTCCGGCCCATTTCTATGAGGACGGACCCGTCCGCCACGCTGACAAAATGCTTCCGGATGCGGACCGGCCTGACCTGGTTGTTCTTTCTCCCCTTGCGTTCCATAGAATCCCTCTCCTTATTTATATCAATTCAACCTTGATGATCTGTTCCACGGAACGCCCGAGAAACCGCCGGACCAATTCGCCGAACCGTTGAGGCTTATCCGTGACAAAGTAACGGTGGACCGGAGGCTCTTCAGCCAACCGGGCCAGGCCCTCCCGCTCCAGCGTTTCGCCCACCTCAAGGGCCGTTTCCACGGCCGAATCGATGAGCGGAACCCCTTTCATGACCCGCCCAATGGCGCCTTTCAAGAGGGGGTAATGGGTGCATCCCAGTACGAGGGCCTGGAGTCCCTCCATCCCGCCCAGGTACCGGCGCGCCGCCTGTTCGGCGATGTCGTCGTCCACCCAACCCTCCTCGGCCAGGGGAACGAAAAGGGGGCAGGCCCGGGTGAGCACCTCGCTCTCCGGAGAGAGCGAGAGGATGGCTCTCTGGTAGGCGCCGCTGGATACCGTGGCATCGGTTCCGATCACTCCGATGCGTTTGCCGGTATGAACCGCGGCCCGGGCGCCGGGCTCGATCACGCCGATGACCGGAAAACCGGCGCGTTTTCGCACCTCCTCGAGGGCCACCGAGGTGGCCGTGTTGCAGGCCAGGACCAGCAGCTTGATCCCCTGCTTCTGGAAAAACTCAAGGCTTTCGAAACAGTACCGCCGCACGACCTCGGGCGAGCGGATTCCGTAGGGGACCCGAGCGGTGTCTCCGAGGTAGATCGTGTTTTCCGAAGGCAGGGCCTCCTGAATGGCCCGCAGCACGGTCAGCCCGCCCAGGCCTGAATCAAACACCCCGAGAGGAAGGTCAGCGTTCCTCATACGTGAGACTCCACGGAGCGGTCGCATCGAAATGCCCCCAAAGCGAATCCACCTCGCGGGCATCTATCAGAAACTTGACGGCCTTGACCTCCGGGACGTTGCGCTTCAGGCTCTGGAAGAAAGACTGCATGGACAGATAGGCGGACAGGGCGTCGCAGGGGATGGCCAGGGCTTTCCGGTCCACATCAATGTAGGCCACGCCATCGGCGTCGATGAAGAAGGCCCGGAGTTCTGTGCCCTCGGACATGACCCGGTCAAGGCCCTCCTCGCCGGGCCCGGCCAGCAGAGCCTGAACAATGTTCCCCCCCAGGGAAACCGTTTCCACGGTTTCGGGAACCTCCCGGGTTTCGGTTTCCAGGTGGTCGCCCGCGGGGAAGTACAGGACGACTTGCGCCATCTTGACTTCCTGGACGACCGGAGGGGCTGCCCGATGGCTGCTCCGGACATAGCGTCCCCAGTACCAGCCTGCAACCACGGTGGCCACGATGAGTGCGGCGATGAGGGCCAGCAACACGGTCGGCTGACCCAGGGATTTCTTAATATGGCTTCGAACGTCTGCCGGTTCCGTCATCTTCTGTCAATGATAAGGTGATGATCTTGAAAAGCGCTGTCCGCCCCTCATCGTCCGAGAAGTTCATGTCTGAGGGGATCTCGAGAACAACCCCGGGAACGGTTACCTCCTGCGTGAGGTACAGGGGAAGCTGGCGGTCGTATACCTTAGCCGAGCCGAAGGCCCTGGACAAGCCCGCCACGATCCGGTCCCGGATGCGCGCGCTCGTTTCCCGGGCGCGGCCGGCGGATACCGCATGAACCATGAAACGGTTCTTGCCCATATGCAGACTCAGGAAGAAGGCGGGGCTTTCGGTCCGTACGACGTCCGCCCGGTCCGCGAGGGAAACATGCCGATTGGATGTTCGGGTCAACACGACCTTGACGGATTCGTCCGTATAAAGGCTCTCGAGTTTCTGCGCGAGCGAGAGGGTCATTTCCTTCTCCCCTTCGAGACCCGGGTCGTAGCCGCCATGCCCGGGATCAATCACAATTTTGCCGATGGCCGCAACGGCTTCCCGGAACAACTGTTCAGGAGAGAGAGCTTCGGGGCGCACGTCCCAGCCGGGAGCGGGGGGCGGGATTGGTGCGACCGGGTACGGAAGCTCTGTTCCGGGAGGCATGGAAATAGGCGGATAAGGAGGTTCCGGATCCCGGGACAAGGCTCCCTGGGGAACCGCGAGCGCACCGGCCAGAAAGACGGAAAGCCATAAGCCTTTTTTCACCGGCGTATTATAGTCCAGCCTCCGTGGCCTTTAGAAGAACCGAAATGCGGTCCGGACAAGCTCCGGAGTTGAAGTGACCGGGAGGGTCGTGTAGATTAATCGAACCAATCGGGAGCGTACAGGGTTCTGGTGTCCCTCTCGGACTTCAAATCCGATGTTGGGCCCCAAAAGGGTCCAGGGTGGGTTCGATTCCCACACGTTCCCGCCACGAATTTCCAGTCGCCTCGGCTCGGCCGCCGCGGCTGGGACCCCGGCCTCCCGGAGTCTCTTTCGCGGGGGCCTTTTTAGATCAACCACGGTTTCTGTTTGCGGATACCCGTCATCGCGCGCAGGCCTCCAGACCCGGCCCCGCGCCACCCGCGATACCGCAAGGTCCGTGTCCGGCCCAAGGTTTCGTCCTCAAGTCCCGATAAGGAGGCGCCTGAGGTTTCAACGGGATGGCATCCGGGTGAGGCACGCTATAATGTCGGAAAGACCCACATGAGAGAGATGACTCCATGTGTTTTTCCTTAGACCTGCCGGCCCGTCCTGATTCTCCAGCACCGGAATCCGCAGCATGCCTTTGCCCCCAGCAGCCCGGGCGGCTGTTTGACCTGCCACGCGACAGGACCTGAAGGGTCGCCACGGAGGGTACGTTATGAACCGTCTGAGCACAAAATTCTTCATCACGGTGGGTTTGTTCACAGGACTGTTCTCCCTGTTCCTGCTTCACCGTACTTACGTCATCTCGACGAGGAACGTTCGCGAGATCGCGGGGCAGCAGGCGGAACTGGCTCTCGCGTTTGAACGGTCCATCCGGAAATACGTGGATGAGAAGATCCGGCCGGTCATGTACGAGTACGTGGACGAGGACGAATTCATTCCCGAAACCATGTCCACCTCCTTTGTGGCCCGGGCCATTTTCGAGGATGTACAGAAAGCCTTCCCGGATTTCATCCTGAAGTTCTCTTCCGACAATCCGAGGAATCCCGCCAACCAGGCGGGTCCCGAGGAACTCAAGCTGATCCGCTATTTCAACGAAAACCCGGACCAGGACCACTGGCGGGGAGAAATGCGGTTCGGCGACGAACCCTACTTTGCGGCCTTCATGGCCCGAAGGATGAGGGAGTCCTGCCTGCGGTGCCATGGCGACCCTGCGGTGGCGCCTCAATCCCTCAAGGCCCGGTACGGCTCCACAGCCGGGTTTCACCGCCCGGTGGGCCAGGTGGTGGCCCTCGACACGGTGGCGATCCCGATCAGCCGGATGAGCCGCCAATTATGGGAGGAAATCGGGCGGAACAGTGGCGTCCTGATCGCGGGCATTCTTGTTCTGACGGGCCTCCTGTTCGTGGCGACCAAGGTCATGTTCACGGACCGGCTGACACGGATCACCCGGCACTTTGCGGAAGCGGCGCGCCAGACGGACTCTTCCGTGGTGGAGCCGGTCCAGGAAAAGGCGAAGGACGAGATCGGGGTGATGGCCCGAAGCTTCAACGCGCTGGCCGAGAGACTCCGGGAATATTACTTCTCGCTCAGCGAGCAGGTGGAGGAAAAGACGCGAGCCTATGAGCAGTTGAAGAGAGAGAGCGAAGACCGACAGAAGGCTGAAAAGGCCCTGATCCAGGCGGAAGCCAGATACCGTGGAATCTTCGAGAATGCCGTTTACGGAATTCTTCAGAGCGCCATGGAAGGAAAGCTGATCAGCGCGAACCCGGCCACGGCCCGGATCTTCGGCTACCCATCCGCCGAGGACATGATGACCCGTTCCCCCAACGTGCTGGAAGCCCTGTTTCCGGACGATGAAGACCGCCGCCGCCTGGTGGCGGGTCTGGACGACGGGCCGGTTCGCGACCGTATGGTTTCTCTTCGTGACGGAGACTCAGAGGGAAAATGGTTGAATCTGAACCTCTGGAAGTCCCAGGACCCGGTGCATGGCGGCGACATTGTCGAGGCCATGGTTGAGGACATCACGGAACAGAAGAAATCCGGCGAAAACCAGAGACAACTGGAGGCCCAGCTGCGGCAGGCGCAAAAGATGGAGTCCATCGGGAGACTTGCCGGGGGCGTGGCTCACGATTTCAACAACCTCCTCTCCTCCATCATCGGATACAGCGAACTGGCCCTGATGAAACTCCCGAAGGATGCGGATTCCGTGACCGACATCGAGACGGTCCGGGCCGCCGGGGAGAAGGCCGAGGAACTCACGCGCCAGCTCCTGGCCTTCAGCCGCAAGCAGGTTCTCGAACCCCGTCCGGTGGACCTGGATCAGACCGTCCGGGGCATGACGAAAATCCTTTCCATGACCCTGGGGGAACACGTCCGTCTGGAACTCAGAGGACAGGGGGCCCCCTGCGTTGTGCAGGCGGATACCGGACAGGTGGAACAAATGCTTATGAACCTGGCGGTAAATTCGCGGGATGCCATGCCGGAAGGGGGCTGCTTTTCCGTGGAAACGTCGCGGGTTTCAGTTGAGGAGGAATACGCGGCCCAGAATCCCGAGATATCCGTTGGAGATTACGCGGTCATATCGGTCAGCGATACGGGTACCGGCATGAGCCCTGAGGTGCGCGACAAGATTTTTGAACCCTTCTTTACGACAAAGGAGAAGGGCAAGGGAACGGGCCTCGGGCTGGCCACGGTCTACGGGATCGTGAAGCAGCACGGGGGGAACATCCAGGTCTATAGTGAACTTGGATCCGGGACGACCTTCCGGATTTACCTGCCGCTGATGCGCGGAGAAATGCCGGCGACCCAGAAGAAGGACGACCCGGCAAAGACCTACGGAGGCAGCGAAACCATCCTTGTGGTGGACGACGACCGGTCCATCCGGAATCTGGTCGTGGATACGCTGGAGTCCTTCGGGTACACCCTGATCGGCGCGTCGAGTGGCGAAGAGGCCCTAAAGCTCATGGCCGCATGGAACGGGCCGGTTCATCTTCTTCTTACGGACGTGATCATGCCGGGCATGAACGGGAAGGAACTGGCCCAGCGGGTTGCCCGGAAGTTCCCTTCCATCCCGATTCTGTACATGTCCGGCTACTCGGGCGACGTTATTGCCCATCAGGGCCTGCTGGATGCCGGGGTGGAATATCTCCAAAAGCCCCTGACGCCTTCCCGTCTTCTGAGGAAGGTGCGGGAGGTTCTGGACCAAGCAAGCTAGAACAGGGCAGGTTTTCAGCGGTCCGGCAGAAGGCCGCCGCTCCCCTGGCTCTGGTCCGATTCAAGGGGCCTGTGAATGACCAGACCCCTTCCTTTTTCCAGACCGTGCCACCGGGCCTGTTCGTCGCGAAGGAGGATTTTCCGGCCGGAGGTTCTGAGGAAGGGATACCGGTCCGAGACGTATTTCTTCAGCAGGGGATCGGTTGTTCGAAGAAGGGCACGACCTTTCCCGGGTCCGGAAGACTTTCGTCGCTCTGACCCCTTTTCGAGACGCCACCGGAAGCCTTCAATCACTCCCGAGGCAAACTCGCTCTTGCGACCCCTCCCGTTGCCGTGAACGCGCTGGTACTCCGCCCACTGTTCCTCGATGTAACGGTTTACGAAATCAAATACGTGTTCGGCCATCCTGAGATTCTCCGGTGTTCCGCTCGCTTCCAGGGCCCGACCCATCCGGCCCCGTGGGACCACGTACACCGGGACCCATACGGCGGACACGAAGTAGAAATCCTGGAGCAGATTGGCCAACTGGTTTCGTTCCACAGGATGCCGGAGGGCGGGCTCTCCCAGGAAACCGCTCTCGAAGAAACGTTCCGGGTGAGAGGCGATGAGTTCGAGATTGTATTTCTTCATGAGCTGCTGCGCCTTCTCCATGGCGGCCTCGGCTTCGTGACGGTTTCCGCTTCCGGCCAGCGCCAGAAGTTTGCGGGCACGCAGGAGCATCCGATCCCTGGGGTGAAGGGGGTCCGGACTTCGGCGGGGCTGCGGGGCCAGGGGCTCGAAATTTCCGGAGGCCGACGGGTTTGCGCGAAGCAGGCGACAGGCTTCCAGAAAGACCGGGCCATGGGGCTTTTCGTCGAGGCCGCCCAACGCCTCAAAAGCCAGCTGGTGAGCCATTTCGTGAAGGAGCACTTCCCGTACGGCATACCACGAATAATGAAACACGAGGCGGCGACTGAGTGTTATCTCCCTCTTGCGGCCGCACCAGAGCCCCCATTGATGCTCCATGTCTGAAAGACGAAAGAGAGGGCGCCGCAGATCCTTTCCATGGGCATCCCGCAGGAGTTCCCGGGCCAGTTCCCATTCCAGGACCAGCCCGTGAAGGCTGCGTCGTTCGAATTCAATGTCCTGGCGAAGATGTTCCGCTGCCGTCATGTTTCCCCCTCGGGGCATATTCTATTCAAAGGAGGCCGCGGGTATAATAGCGGGCCATGAAAATCGGGATTACCGGTCTCGCCAACTCGGGAAAAAGCACCATCTTCAACTCGCTTACGCGGCTTGGGGTCTCCACGCCGCCCTATGCGGCCACTTCCGGGGAGCCCCACCTGGGTATGGCCAAGGTGCCGGACGAACGGATTGACCGCCTGGCCGAGATTTTCAAACCCAAGAAGGTCACGTATGCGACCGTGCAGTTCGTGGATTATATCGGGCTCACGCGGGGAGATGCCAAACAGAACCGGAGCGTTTGCGAATTCGTGAAGGATGCGGATGCCCTGGTTCACGTCATACGGGCGTTTGAAGACGAGGGGGTGCTCCACCCCCTGGGAAGCCTCGACCCGCTCCGGGACGCGCGCACGGTCGAAGCCGAACTGATTCTCGGGGACATGGAGCTTGTGGAGAAGCGTTTGGAGAACATGGACCTGGCTCTCAAGAAGGGAAGCAAGCCCAGTCCCGAGGAAAGGGCGTTGCTTGAAAAATGCCAGGCGGCTCTCAACGATGAGATTTCCCTGAGAGACGTGTCCTTCACCAACGAGGAGCGGGTCGCCATGCGCCATCTCCAGTTCATGTCCATCAAGCCGCAGGTCGTCGTCCTCAACATCGGAGAGCATGACCTGAATTCAGACCAGGCGGCCGCGATGTGCCGCGAGGTAGAACGCCTGTACAAGGGCAGCGTCTGGGTGAAGGCCCTGGCCCTGAGCGGCAAGATTGAGATGGAGATTGCCGAACTTCCTTCCGAAGAGGCTCGGGCCTTCCTGGAAGATCTGGGCATCCAGGAACCGGCCCTGAACCGTCTGATCCGGGCCTGTTACGAGAACATAGGCCTCATCTCGTTCCTGACGGTGGGCGAAGACGAAGTCCGCTCATGGCCGGTTCGGAAAGGGTCTGATGCGCACGCGGCGGCGGGCAAGGTGCATTCGGACATCCAGCGGGGCTTCATCCGGGCCGAGGTCATCAGCTACGAGGATTTCATGAAGGTGGGCAGTCTCGCGGCCGGACGTGACAAGGGCCTTCTTCGGCTCGAGGGCAAGACCTATCCGGTCACGGACGGCGACATCATCCACTTCCGTTTCAACGTCTGATTCAAACCCTTTTTTTCCGTTCCCCGGATCCTGTGCGGGTCCTTTTTCCCAACTGCACCCCGGACTGAAATGTGATATGGTCTAATCGGGATTGTCCCCGTATTCCGGGACGTCTTCAGACGCGTCGTACAGAAACGCAGACACCATCCATTTATCCGGAAACCAGAACATGGGCGTCGGGGACCTTCGCAGAGAAACACGGGTGTTTGAAAAGGGCCAGGAGATCTTCCGTCTCATGGAAGAGGAAACGCCCTCCCTTTTCAACCGGTCCTGGTGGGCGGCGCGGGTCCTGGACATGGCGATGCGAAACCGGGACCTCAAGATTCAGCTCTTCCGGTTCCTGGACGTGTTCCCCTCCCTCACGACGACCGAGCTGGTGATCCGCCATATCGAGGAATACTTTCTGAAATCAGGCCTCCCGTTGCCCCGCCTGTTCCGCTCCTTTGTCGCCGCGGCCATCACGCCTCTGGCGGCCCCGCTCACGGCGGCCATTCTTCACCGCGACATTCTTATCTTCGGCCGCATGCTCATTGCCGGGGACACGCCGGACCGTGCCTTGAAAACGCTGAAAAGAATCTGGGAAAGCCGGAGAACCTTCACGGTGGACCTCCTGGGCGAGACGGCGGTGTCCGAGGTGGAGGCCGATGATTACCGCGACCAGTACCTTTCCCTGTTGTCCCGGTTGACGGAAGAAGTTGGCCCATGGGAGGGGTTTGACCCGGAGCACGAGCGTTATTTCCCCCGCGTGAACATTTCGGTGAAGCTGAGTTCTCTGTATTCACGGGTCGGCCCGCTCAATTACTCCGACAGCGTCCACAGGCTCAAGGAGAAACTGCGGCCCCTCTTCAGGCAGGCGCGGGACGTCGGGGCCTTCGTGAACCTGGACATGGAAATGTACAGCCTGAAAGAGATCACGCTGGACGTGTTCACGGAACTCCTGGACGAAGAGGAATTCAGGGCCTGGGACGGGGCCGGGATCGCCCTGCAGGCCTATCTGCTGGACACGCTCGACGACATCGGGAGGTTGAGGGAATGGGCCCGAACGAGGGGAACGCGCGTCACGGTCCGCCTGGTGAAAGGGGCCTACTGGGAGTATGAAAATGTGGTCGCCAGCCAGAAGGGATGGCCGCTTCCGGTCTTTGCGAGCAAGACCCATTCGGACTGGAATTTCGAGCGGTGCGCCGAAGAGCTGCTGGACGCGGCAGACTCGGTGACCCTTGCGGCCGGTACCCATAACGTGCGTTCCATAGCGAGCCTCATGGTCATGGCGGAAGAGCGGGAGATCGATCGCCGTGCCTGTGAATTCCAGATGCTCTTCGGGATGGCGGAACCGGTCAAGAATGCACTCGGACGTATGGGCTATGCCGTGCGGGAATATGCCCCGGTGGGCCAGCTTCTGCCCGGAATGGCCTATCTCGTCAGGCGACTCCTGGAGAACACGTCCAACGAAGGCTTTATCCGGAGACGCTTTGTGGAGGGTTTGGACGCGATCTCGCTCCTGGCCCCGCCGGAGGCTCCGGCCCTTCAGACGGACCTTCCGGTCGTGGAGCCCCCGGGAGTTTTCGTAAACGAACCTCCCGTGGACCTGTCCCGTAAGGAAAACCGCGCGGCGTGGCATGAGGCGCTTGAAGAAGCGAGGCGGGGGCTGGGTCGGAACTTCCCTTCGGTGATCAATGGGCGGGAAAGTCTGAGTGGCGGGATGATCGTGTCCGTCAATCCGGCCCGTCCGACGGAGACGGTGGGGGCCGTAAGCAGTGTCGACCGTGCCATGGCCGAAGTGGCCCTGACCGCAGCCCGCAAGGCCCAGAAGGAATGGGGGCGGGTGGCGCCCAGGGAACGGAGCGGGATTCTCAGACGGGCGGCTGAACTGGTCCGACACCGGCGGTTCGAACTCATGGCCTGGCAAGTGCTGGAGGTCGGGAAGAACTGGTCCGAGGCCGACGGGGACGTGACCGAGGCCATTGATTACCTTTGTTACTATGCGGCCGAAGCGGAACGCCTGGGCGGATCTTTTTCCATGGAGCAGTGCTCCGGGGAGGAGAATGTTTACTCTTACCGGCCCCGGGGGGTGGCGCTGGTCCTGGCGCCATGGAATTTCCCTCTGGCCATTTCCATGGGGATGGTGTCCGCGGCACTCGTGACCGGAAATGCGGTTCTGTACAAGCCTTCAAGTCTGTCCCCCGTGAACGGATGGCACGTCTTTTCGATTCTCCGAGAGGCCGGGGTTCCGGACGGGGTCCTTAATTTCATCCCGGGTTCGGGCCCTGAAGTGGGCGACTTTCTTGTGGAACATCCGGAGACCGACCTCGTTCTCTTTACCGGGTCACGGGACGTGGGGTTGAGGATTGTCGAAAAATGCGGACGGGTTCGGGGGGGCCAAAGGGGCGTCAAGAGGGCTGTGGCCGAGATGGGCGGAAAGAATGCTATCCTCGTAGACGGGGATGCGGACCTTGACCTGACGGTCATCGGGGTGAAGCAGTCGGCCTTCGGGTATCAGGGCCAGAAATGTTCAGCCTGTTCCCGGGTCATTGTGGTGGAGTCCTGTTACGACCGGTTTCTGAAACGGCTGAGGGAAACCGTGGCCGAAATGCCTGCGGGTCCGCCTGAAGACCCGTCGTTCCTGATAGGCCCGGTCATCGATGAGAGGGCCCAGCGGACGATAGCCAGTTACCGGGACATGGCCCGCATCGAGGGACGGATCGTGGTGGAAGGGACGGTGCCTCGGGAAGGTTACTACGTTCCGCCGGTTGTGGTGACGGACCTGGCCCCGACCTCGCGCGTGCTGCGCGACGAGATTTTCGGCCCGGTGCTGTCGGTTATCAAGGCACGGAACATGGAAGAAGGTCTGGCCCTGGCCAACAGTTCCGAATACGGCTTGACCGGGGGACTTTACTCCCGGAATCCTTCCCACGTCAGAAGGGTCAGGGAGGAATTTGAGGTGGGGAACCTCTATATCAACCGCGGCATCACGGGAGCCATTGTCGGGAGACAGCCCTTTGGTGGGTTCAAGATGTCGGGCGTGGGGTCCAAAGCGGGCGGCTTCGATTACCTCGTCCAGTTTATGGAGCCCAGGGTGGTTACGGAAAATACGATGAGAAGGGGCTTTGCGCCGGACATCATTGCCTGATCGGTGCGGGGGAACCGGACCCGGGCGGGTCAAAGCTCAGGTGCACAAGGCCGGGTGGGTCTCCGAGCCCGGGGCAGCGCCTGACCTGTGCAGGCCCTGGGCGGACCCGGGTTATCCAGTCATGACGGGAACGGAGGGGGAGATGGGTGAGGTTTTCTATCGGGTCGTAGACCATTATGTATCGGTTGCCTGGGGGAGTCCGATCTTTGTGGATATCTACGACCTTTCCGGCGATTTCTTCGAGTCCTTCGAGGTAAGCGAGAACGAGAAGGACGTGGCGGCCGCCCTGGCGCCGCATTTCAAAGGCAAGGCCAGGACCGGCTTGTCCGAGCTTGCCCAGACCATTACGGCTTATTTCCAGGAAGGAGAGCGTGACCGTTTTGACCCTGTTCTCATGAATCGATTCCGCGTCGATCCCGAAGAGCTTCTCGACGTGGGCCTAGTCTGAAGAGGGGAATCCTGTTTTTTTGAGTCCGCCTTGCGGGCTGAATTACTTCCCATGGGAGGAACGGTATATGGCAAAGTGTGGTACGTCAAAGAGTGGTGGCTGTAAGACGGCGAAAGTGGAAAAGAGCACGAAGACCTCAAAAACCAAGAAATAGCCGCAGAGGGAGTTCCTTTGCCAGACACCTGACGGAAAGAGCAGTCCGGGGTTCACCAGGGCTGCTCTGTTTCCTTATTCGTGCAGGCCGAATAAGATAAACGGGTTTTATTCCCGAAAACAGGTCATACTTCAGCCATACAGGCGGGAGGACCGGGTCGTATGGAAGGCTCTATCGTGACAGCGCGCTCCAGTAAGACCGTGGATTCGTGCATGGCAGGAATTCCGGGAAAGCCGAAGAGACGTTGACACTCACTATAAATGACGGACGGCGGTCGGGTTTTTGTGGGTCGTGCGGAATATCATCTTTCAAAAAGGAGAGCAGATGAAAATCTACGTGGGAAATCTGTCGTACGAAGTGAGTGAAGAGGATCTTCGGCAGGCGTTTGAGCCTTTTGGCCAAATCGAGTCGGCCACGCTGATCAAGGACAAGTATTCGGGGGATTCCAAAGGATTCGGCTTTGTGGAAATGCCCGCCAAGGCGGAAGCGCAGGCGGCCATTGACGGGTTGAATGGCAAGGAACTCAAGGGCCGTACCATGAACGTGAACGAAGCCCGTCCCCGGACGGACAGCCGACCCGGTGGTGGCGGTGGCCGCGGAGGGGGTGGAGGCTTCGGAGGCGGTCGCGGCGGTGGCGGGGGTCGTGGAGGCTTTGGAGGCGGTCGCGGGGGTGGCGGCGGTCGTGGAGGCTTTGGAGGCGGTCGCCGTGGTGGCGGGGACCGCGAAGGCGGGCGTTACTGAGACTGGATGGCTGACCGGCCGGAAGGACCTCCGGCCTGGCCTGTTACTTCTGTGCACGGCCTGAAAGAGCCCGGGTTCTTTCAGGCCGTATCTTTCTTCGCGAGGGAAATCAGGGAAATGCTTTCGTGGCCTGAGCGAGAGCGTGCGGCCCGGAATTCCAAAAGCCGGGGGCGCTTTGAAACATTCACTCGAGGCGCAAGGTCAGGCACTTGGCGCTCCCTCCGCTTTTGACGAATTCGGACAGGTCGGTCGTAAAGACCTCATATCCCCTGCCGTTCAGTCGGGCGGTCAGCCGGGGGGATCCGGTATTCATCAGGACCGAAGTTCTGACGCTAATGGCGTTGCAACAGAAGGAATTCGCCTCCGCCTCATCGACCGGGATCAGGTGCTCCCTCTCCACGGTTCCACGGATGGCCTCGATTGCGTAACGATCAAAGGCTCGCGGGTAATAGAGAACATCCCCTGTCTCGAGGGGACAGAAACAGGTATCCAGATGGTAGAACCTGTCGTCCGTCAGCTCCAGGGAAACGACCTGAACGTCCAGCAGCCTTCCAAGTTCCCGATGGGCCTGGATGTCGGACCGGAAGCGGTAACCGGCGAAGACCATCCCGTTAAAGGGCAGGGCATCTCCGAACCCTTCAAAGAAGGCCTCGCCGGGTAGCTCACGGGTCTGGTAACCGTTTTCCTCAAACCATTTCCGGAACCATGCTTCCTCACCGCGGCGCTGGGGGTAGCGGAATCTGGAGGGGATGAAGACTTTGCCGCTCACGAAGCCGGCATTGGCCGTAAACACGAGATCCGGCTGTTGCTCGAGCGGGGGCAGGAGGCTGACGGTGGCCCCCAGGTGTACCGAGAGCAGACGGACCAGGGATTCCCACTGGATCACGGCTCGACCGTGGTTCGGCTGCACCTGCCGGTTCATCCAGGGATTGATTTCATACCGGACCGCGTAGTAATCGGGCCGGCACATGAGAAACCGGGGCGTGGTCACGTCAGATGACCCACCAGTTCGTGAAAGAAGGATTCGCAGTCCATGACAATGGGAACCGTCTGGGAGGAGCCCCGGTCCATGAGTTTGACCACGGTGCCGGGGTTGATGTCCACGCAGAAGGTCCGGACGCGGGCGGGGAGCATGTTTCCCGTGGCGATGGCATGGAGAGCGGTGGCCGCCATGACGGCGACGCCAACGCCCGCCAGCCTGGAACGCATCATCTTCTTGGCCTGCAGGATATCCGTGACCACCTCGGGAAGGGGGCCGTCATCCCGGACCGACCCGGCCAGCAGAACATCCACGTTTTTCCGGACGGCCGTATACATGATGCCCCGGGTTACGATTCCCTTTTCCACCGCCTGCCGAATGCCGCCCGCGGCGCGCACCGTGTTGATGGCGCGGAGATGATGACGGTGGCCGGCAGGTACGGGCTCGCCCGTTTCAATATTGACGCCCAGGGATGTTCCGAACAGGGCCCATTCGATATCGTGGACGGCGACGGCATTGCCGCCAAAAAGGAGATGGAAGATTCCGGTCTCCAGCATGCGGCTGACCGAGGCCACGGCGCCTGAGTGGACCACGGCCGGTCCGAGCACGAGGAGGTTTCTTCCTCCTCCTCCGTGGCATTCCTTCAGAGCGTCTGCGACCTGCCGGATGGCCAGCAGGCGGGGCTTTTCTGCGGATACCTCGCTCTGCATGAAACCGAAAGCCTCCCGGGCCCGGGCCTCAGCGGATTTGAGAAGGGGGACGATGCGAATTCCGTCCGAACCACAGACGTACAGGTCCCCCTTCCGGACCTGGTCCATGGGCACGGATTCTGCGGTCCGGTTCGACAGGTTGACGCGAATGCCCAGGTCCATGGCTTCACCGGCCACCTGTATCTCCTCACCCGAGACCTGGACCCATGTTTCGAGATTGGTTGTGGAATAGAAGTCGTCCGGAAAAACGCCCTCTGCGGGCGCAGGGCTCAACGTTACGTCGCGGGGCTCCGCGACTTCTCCCCCCTGTTGCCGGACATAGGTCACGAGATCTTTCATTCGTTCGCGCGTGTCGGTCCTCAGGAAAAGCTTGGCCCGTGTCGGGTCTTGACGGCGGCGGCCCACGCTCAGCTCCATGAGCTCGTACTGCCCGCCCTGCCGCAGAATTTGGTCGAGAATCTTGGAAAGGGTATGGGAGTCCAGAAGGTGGCCTTCAAGAAGTACGGTTTCGACGAACATGTACGGACCTCCAATCCAGGGGATGGACGTACGATATGGCCCGGCCCGCGACATGACCGGCGCAGGCCTCTCATGGCGGGCCATGAGCCCGGTCGGATTCCTCCGCGCAACAAGCCAGGGACGCGTCCGGCAACGTATCCGATTACCCAATCCCAGGAGGATCCGGGGTCATGAGGTCGGCGCAGAGGGCCGGCCCAGGCTTTCGTTGTGGGCCGAACATTCCCGCACGAACCATTCCATTTCTCCCGATGTGAACAGCCCCAGTTCCACGAAATACTCGCCGAGTCTCCGCTGCCGGCCTTCCTGCATGATGAGGAGGGCCTTGACCTGGTTTTCACTGAGAAGCCCGAGCCGTACCGCGCCTTCACCAAAACGTTCCACGACCCGCCCTTTTCTGATAATACGCTGAACGTCGCGATTGGTCAGCCATCCCACCCGGCTGGCCAACTCCCCGACGCGGGGCCGCTGGATCATTTGCCAGCCCACGGCCTGAACGACCGTGGCCCAGTCCACGCGACCACTAAAGTAAAGATAGTGCCCCAGGGGCAGGCGGCGACGGGGAATGGGACCGCGGAAGGTTTCTGTCCCGACCGGTGAATGGTGTGCACGGCGGGGCCGGAGAAGGGACTCTCCGTAATCGGTCGCCTGTGAGCGGGGTCCGCGGGGCGGACGATCGCGCAGGGTTCGCGGTTCCGGAACGTCTGCGTGCTCGGCCACATACGCCACCAGTCTTTCGTAGGCCTCCCGGACCCGGACGAAGGCGCCTGCGGAACCCCGAATGCCGGCTTCCGGGAGGTTGACGTCCGGATGGGTTTCCCGGGCCCGCTTCCGGTAGGCGGTTTTCACCCCCGAGACCCGCAGGTCTTTGAGACATTGGCGGGATACGAAAAGGCCCTCTCCGAAGAGGACCTCGCAGGCCTTAAGCAGTTCGTCTTCCTTGACCATAAGTTGCAGACGCAATTCTCTCCGAACCGGCGGTACCCCATGACGATCGCCGACAACCGGACACGCTTGTTTGCAAATTATATACAACCGGGCGCGGGTCACCAAGGGTTCAGACCATCATAACCCTATCCAAAGGCCCCAGTATTCAATTGAAAAAGTATTGATATTAAAGGCTTAGCCTTATAGTGCCGATTCTTTACCTTAAGGTGCAGGCAGCAATGTCCTTTAAGCGAAGTCTGATCCCATGTTTTCATCTAAAATAGAACTGGCAGGCAGGGCCTGATCCGGAAACAAACTCTCCATGGACCCGCTAACCTCAAACGTCAGCTCGGACAGTCCCCGATGGAACGAGGGCACGGCCCGGGTTCTTGCCGTGACCAGCGGTAAGGGCGGGGTGGGAAAGACGAACATCTGCGCCAACCTCGCCATTGCCTTGACCCGTTTCGGCCGGCGGGTCTGCGTCTTTGATGCCGACATAGGCCTGGCCAATATCAATATCATTACGGGGCGCAGGCCCCTGTTCACGCTGGAGCACTTCCTTTCAGGAGAAAAGGCTCTGGAGGATATCCTTATTACGGGACCGGGCGGGATCACCATTGTGCCCGGTGCGGCCGGAGTGGCGGAGCTGGGACACCTGAACGCAGAGAAGACCGAGGCCCTGCTGACGGCCATCGAGGAACTTGAACAGCGGTATGACTATATCCTGATCGATACCTCATCCGGGATCTCGGAAAGTGTAACCGCGTTTGTCCTTTCGGCCCCGGAAACGCTGCTGGTCATCACTCCGGAACCGACCAGTCTTACCGATTCCTACAATCTGATGAAGGTCCTCAAGGAACGGGGTTATGAGGGGAAGATCTATGCGGTCACGAACCTGGTCCAGAACCGGGAGGACAGCCTGGCCATCTTCAATCAGTTCAACAAGGCTTTGAGCCGCTATCTCGAACTGAACGCCGACCTGCTCGGCCGGGTCGTGCTGGACCGCTCCATCGTGGCCTCCGTGATCGAACAAAACCCTGTGACCCTGACCAAGCCCCAGGCCCGCGCAAGCCTGTGTTTCAATGCCCTGGCAGAGGCCCTTGAATCGACCTACGGACTGCTCGGGACCGGCCGGTTCAGTCGATACTGGAAACAGGTCGTCAGCGCGAACCGGGAAGGAGCGCCCTCGGTCCGTGACGGAATGCGTACGGGAACCCGGCCGGGAAGGACGGGCATTGAAGGGGAGAGCCTTGAGAATCTGGTGGCCGCCGTGGTCAAACGGGTCACCCGTGAAGAGGCGGATGAACAGGATTCGCGCAAGGCCGTGCGCGCCCTGGAGGAGGCCTTCACCAACCGTTTCAAGAGGAGCGCGGTCGACCCGAAGACGCTCCTTTACGATGTTCTCAATCAGGAGGAGGTTTCTGAGGCAGGCCTGATGGAGCTCAGTTTTGTCATCGACTCCGCTTTCGAGAAACGTTTTCACAAGCCCATCCGGGATGTGGAGGATATGTTCCTGAAGCTTCTTGAGGACAGGGGGTCTTCCGAGACCCGGCTCGAGTGGCTCTTCGAAACCCTGAACAGCGCGTTTCGCAAGAGATACCAAAGGTCCGTCTACAATCTACGGAAGCTCCTGTCCAACGACCTCAAGTCCGACCTGCTGGATGAAACCGAGTTCAAGAAGTTCGTGCATATCGTCCGGGAGGCGTACCGGGACCGCTTCGGAAAGGACATGAGCGAACCGCTTCTCTTTACCGTGGACGAGATGATTGAAAGCATCGACCATCTTAAGGACCAGGAAGCGGCGGTGGACGAACTCATGGAGCGGGTCCTGAAGATTAAGAAGGAGCGCCTCAAACTCGAACGTCGTCTCAGTATCGCTCTTCACGGACGTAAGGTTCCCTGAGTTCTTGCGACGGGCCCCGTACCGGCCCTCGGTCGGCCATCCCCTCCCTGCCCGTGGTTACAAGCCGTCGTTGGTCACCAGGTCCCGATATTCGAAATAGGCGATCCTCGAGAGGATGTAATTCAGAAGGAGCATTCTCTTCCGGCCCGGGAGGGTGCTCAGATATCCCGCGCCGCCCATGGCGAGGCGATCCAACTCCCTGAGCATCTGGTTGTATTCCGGCCATCCGCTGATGCGAACCATCTTGTTGGGGACCTCGCTTCCCTGTAAGGTCGTGACCCACGGTGAACGGGAGGCCTCGAGATCTTCGAGTCTGACGGACATCCGACGTTCCAGGGAAAACAGGCCTTCCTGAAGCGTGAAGCGGAGCAGCCGTTCCGGCTGCAGGCCGTTGCATCGGATCACGCTCAAGTCGGTATACAGGGTTTCCTTTGAACCTTCCAGGAGTTTACGGGTCGCGATGCCGTACTTCATGTTTGCCTCCTTCAGCGCCACGTCGAGGTTCACGGAAAATCCGTTGGAAAACACCTTGAATCCCACCTCTCCGTTGGCGCTGGAGGCGAGGACGCACTGGAGGTTGTTTATGTCGCCCAGGAACGCCTTGATGGTCTGGACCTCCTTGTCCGCCCTTTCGCTGAGGGTATCCAGAACTGGAGCCAGAGAACGGTCCACGATCGGGGAGCCCTCCTGCCATAAAGCGAACGACTCCACCAGTTCCTCCCCCGAGCCCGGCCGGACGATGGACACCTGCCCCTGTCTTTCGTAGGACTTCTTCAGACGGCCGGCTTCCGTAGCGGGCAATGTGGGGGAGGGGCTTGTCCGGTCAAGGAGGACGTCATAAAATCCTTCTTCCGACTCTCCCGTAATCTCCAGGTAATTGCCGTCAAAACGTCCGAGGTGAAAGCGTATGCGAGGAGAAGAAAGGGTGGCATTGGGCTGGTGGATAGGGATATCGTAACTCGCCGTGGACACCACGAGGGGCCTGCGGTTCACCCGTACGAAAAGGTCACTCCGAAGCAGACCCGAAAATCCCGTTTCGGACACGACGGCACTGTAGGTCTCCTCCTCGCCCCGGGTCAGGTTGTTGATGACGCGTTCCTCCCCTACCGAAATGACCGTCCCGGCCGGGAGATATCCGACCAGGCTGTGGACCCGGACGCCTTCCCGGGATATATCCGGAGTCAGGCTGAGAAGGAACGCATTGTTCGTAACAATGGCCGCCGCCGGGGACGGGGCGGCCGAAACCGGCGCCGGTGCGAACAAGACAAGGAGAAGACCCACCACGCGAAGGAAAAGAACGCGACGCCTCCCGTCCGGTTCAGCGGTTGGTGGAACTGTAGCGCTGGAGTGTCTGCGGTACAAACCATTTCTCCCGGTTGTAGGTGATTCCAATGGGCGTCGCCTTGATTCCCTTGAAGCGTGCATGCACGATGGGAAGCGCGTCAGGAACGTAAAGAAAGATGTAGGGGAGTTCTTCCGCCAGAATCTCCTGGATCCGGAAGTAGGCCTTCTTTCTTTCCTCGATCTGGAACGTCCTCCGGCCTTCGTCAAGGAGTCGATCCACCTCGCCGTTGTTATAACTTACGAAGTTGAATTCCTTTGACCTGACCTTGGAAGAGTGCCAGATATCGTACTGGTCGGGGTCGAGCCCGATGGACCAGCCCAGGATCACGGCCTGAAAACGGCGTTTATCGATGAACTCGTTGATGAACGTGGACCACTCCAGGAATTTCAGGTTGGCCTTGATGCCGACATTCTTGAGCCGTTGCTGGATGATGACCGCCGTCTTTTCCCGGAGGTCGTTTCCCATATTGGACAGGATGGTGAACTCGAAACGTTCCGTGCCTCCCTTACGGTCCAGGATCCCATCCCCGTCCGAATCGGTCCAGCCGGCCTCTGCGAGCAGTTGCCGGGCCTTGTCCGGGGCAAACTCGTAGACGGCGACATCCGGGTTGTAGGGCCACGTGTCCGGCACATACGGGCCGGTGGAGGGACGGCCCAGCCCGAAGAGGACGGCATCGATGATCTCTCCCTTGTCAATGGCATGCGCAAAGGCGCGACGTACGCGGACGTCCTGGAACCACGGAAACTTTCCGTTGAATCCCAGGTACGTATAGGAAAAAACGGGATAGCGGAATTTCCGGAAGTTATTGCGGAAGAAAGGGGTGTCGGTCTGGCGGGTATACTGAAGCGGGGACAGGCTGGTGAAATCGATCCCGCCCGCCTTCAGTTCCAGAAACTGGGTGGCCGGGTCCGGTATGATGCGGTAAGTGACGCGGTCGATGTAGGGCCGGCCATCAAAATAATCGGGATTGGACACGAGGTCAAGCTGGGCCCCCTCGTCCCATTTCACCAGCTTGTACGGGCCCAGACCCACGGGGCTCCGGCCGAAATCCACCTTGGTGATGTCCTTTCCTTCCAGCAGGTGCTTCGGCAGGACGACGAGATTGCCCCAGCTCGACAGGGCCGGGGCAAAAGGTTTTTCGTAGGTCACGCGAAACGTGAAGGGGTCCATCACCTCGGCCGTCTTGACCTGAAGATAATCCTCCTTGTAGGCGGTGGGGGTTGTCTCATCAATGATGGTTTGATAGCCGAAGTAGACGTCCTCCGCCGTAAAGGGCTCGCCGTCCGTCCATCGCACCCCCTGCTTGAGGTGAAAGATGATTTCGAGTCCGTCCGGGGAGATCTCCCAGGACTCGGCAAGGTCTCCGATGAGCGTGAGATCGGTGTCGTATTTGACCAGACCGTTGAACATCTGGCCTGCCACTTCGTGGGACAGGCTGTCCCCGGCCAGCATGGGAATCAGAACCGAGGGGCGCCCGCTCACCCCGTAAACGAGGGCATCTCCGTAAGCCGGTTCGAAGGGCCCCTCATCCTGATAGACAGAGGTGGAAGTGGTTTCTGAAGGATGTTCGCCGCAACCGGCCAGGAAGGCGAATCCCGCAAGAACGACAAGAAAGGGAATGAACAGAGACCGCGGCAGGATGGCCATGAGATAGAATAACCGGAATGCGGCCGGCGATTCAGCGTTTGCCGACCCCGATTGGGAAAAGCAGAAAAACGACTCCATGACGAAGGCACAAGTCCCGAAGGGTCCTGAGAACCCATGATTGTCTATGCCACGAAATATGGATCCACGTCGGAGTATGCCGAGGCGCTGGCCCGACACCTTGGCGTGGCCGCGATCCGGGCGGATGAAGCCGTTGGATTGACCGGGGAGGAGCCGTACTACGTCCTCGGGAGTCCCATCTATGCCTTCTCGGTTCTTCCGGCCATGGAGCGGTTCATTGAGGAGCAGAAACAGAGACTGGCCTCCAGACCCCTCGCGGCATTTGTCGTGTGCGGGGATACGCTATGGAATCCGCGGAAGGGTGAGGGAGGCTGGAAGAACCTGCGTAAGCTGACCCGCCTGCTCCCCAGAGAACCCTTTGCCTCGGCGGTTTTCGGAGGCCGGATGCGGATGGAAGAACTCGATGCGGTCGATGCCCCGAGAATCCGGGCCTTCTACAGGCAGATTGGGCGGGAACCCACCGGTTTTGACCGTATGGAACTGGGGCGCGTTGCAGAATTCTCCGAGGACATTCGACGCGAGTTGGAGAAATTACGGCATCCGCCCCGGGAAGCAGCCCCCTAGGACATTCCGCTTCAGGGAGGACACTTTCCGCAAACCGAGGTGAAAAGAGCGGTGCTCAGGTAGCGGTCTCCCCGATCCGGCAGGATCACGAGGACCGTTCCCTGTTCGAGTTCCGAAGCTTTCTTCAGGGCCACGGCCATGGCGGCGCCACTGCTCATCCCCACGAAAAGACCCTCCTCGAGCGCCAGGCGGCGGGTGGTTTCAAAGGCCTCGTCGTCCGTCACGATCACCCGTTCGTCCAGGAGGTCCGGGTTGAAGATCTCGGGCACGATGGATTCCGTCATGTTCTTGAGACCCTGAACCCGGTGTCCCAGCACCGGTTCCGCCCCCACGACGCGAATGGCGGGATTGAACTCCTTCAGCCTTCTTCCTGCTCCCATGAGGGTCCCCGTGGTGCCCATGCCCGCCACGAAGACGTCGAGCTTTCCCCCGGTCTGACGGATAACCTCCACGCCCGTGGTTTCATAATGCGCACGGATATTGGCCTCGTTCCGGAACTGATTCGGCATGAAGTATTGGTCCGGAGCTTCAGCCAGGACCTTATGCGCCATGCGGATGGCTCCGTCCGTCCCCTCCTCGGCGGGGCTCAGGACCAGTTCGGCGCCCAAGGCCTCGAGGATCTTCCGCCGCTCCAGGCTGACGCAGGCCGGCATCACGAGTTTCACGCGATAATCCTTCGCCGCCGCCACCATGGCCAGGCCGATGCCGGTGTTGCCCGAGGTGGCTTCGAGAATGATCTTCTTGCGGGTCAACGCGCCCAAGCGTTCCGCGTCCTCCACCATGAAGAGGGCGATGCGGTCCTTCACCGAGCCTCCGGGATTATTGCCCTCCAGCTTCGCCAGAAGCGTTACCGCCGGGTTGGGATTCAGTTTCCGGATGGGGACGACAGGGGTATTTCCGATGCACTCCAGTACGCTCATAACGGGTTCCATTTCATACGAGGTCAGATTTCCTTCAGAAGGAGCGCCTCCAGCGGTTTCCGGTTGGAAGAGGGGCGGGACCCGGGGTCCGGATATCCCACCGCGAGCACGGCCATCAGGTCGTGCCCCTCAGGAATTTCAAGCAGCATGCGGACCGCCTCCGCACTCTTCAGGATTTCCCCGAGCCATACTGCTCCGAGCCCGAGGCCATGGGCCGCCAGCAACATGTTCTGGAGGCACGCTCCCATAGCCTGGTGATCCTTGGTTTCGTGATACATGGACTCCCGGTGGCAAAAAACCGCAATGAGCGCAGGCGCTCCCCGTATGATGTGGCCGTAGCGGGTCAGCGCGGCCATGGCTTCCCGAACTTCTCCGCTGCGCACAACCGCAAACCGCCAGGGCTGGTTGTTCAGGCCCGAAGGGGCCCAGGTTCCGGCGCGGATGATCTCCAGCAACAGGTCACGGCTGACCTCCTCGCCTGTGAATTTCCGAATACTTCGGCGGGAGAGTATGCCTTGCAGCAAGTCCATTCAAACCTCGTTCCTGAGCCCTTCCCTGAAAAGTGGGGCCCAGACACGCACCGGGCGCCCGCTGTGCACTCTTCCAGAAAAGGGATTGTATTATATACCGTTCCGCTGGCCGGATCTGTCATCCGGAGGCGTGCTCATTTTCAGGAGGGAGGTAGACACCCATGGCCGACGCAAACACATCTCACGAGGAAAAGTTCGAGTTTCAGGCCGAGATCAAGGAACTCCTGCACCTGCTCGTGTATTCCCTGTACACCAAGCGGGAAATCTTCATCCGGGAGCTGATCTCCAACGCTTCGGACGCCCTCGACAAAATGCGGTATCTGAATCTTACAGAAGAGGGGCTGAAGGGCAAGGACATCCCCCTTGAAATACGGATCGAACTGGACAAGAACCACAAGGTCCTTTCGGTGACCGATACCGGAATCGGGATGACCCGGGCCGAACTCTCCCAGCACCTGGGCACCATTGCCCGTTCCGGCTCCAAGGAATTTCTGAAGCAGATGGAAAGGGCCACCCAGGGGGACATGAATCTGATTGGCCAGTTCGGAGTGGGATTCTATTCGAGTTTCATGGCGGCCTCTGAAGTGAGGGTTCTCACAAAATCCCACCGCGAGGATGAGCCGTCCCAGATGTGGGCCTCCAGCGGCGCGGGCAGTTATACGATTCGCGATGCCCCGATGGGCCGCCGCGGAACGCGGGTGGAACTTCAACTCAAAGACGACGCGGGTGAGTTTGTTGAAGAGGACCGGGTCCGGGAAATCATCAAGAGGTATTCCAATTTTGTCTCCTATCCGATCTACCTGGACGGAGAGCAGGTCAACCAGGTCACGGCGCTCTGGACACGGCCCAAGGGTGATATCAACCCGGAGGAGTACGAGGAATTCTACAAATTTCTCACTAATGCTTTTGAAGGACCGGCCTCCACCCTTCACCTGACGAGCGATGCCCCCCTCTCGTTCAAGAGCATTCTGTTTCTTCCCAGGAAGAACCTTGAGAAACTCGGCATGGGGAAACTCGAACACGGGCCCGATCTGTATGCGCAAAAAGTCTTGATCCAGCATAACTGCAAGGATCTCGTGCCGGATTATCTCAGGTTTATCCGCGGGGTGGTGGACTCGGAGGACATCACGCTGAACGTTTCCCGGGAAACCATTCAGGACAACGCCGTTCTTCGTCGAATCAGCCGGCACCTGGTGAAGAAGGTGCTCGAGCATATGGCTAGGATGATGGAGGACAGCCGAGACGATTACACCGCGTTCTACCGCGAATTCGGCCGGGTTCTGAAGGAGGGGGTGACCCTGGACTACGAGAACCGGGAGAAGATTGCGGGGTTGCTCCTCTTCAACGCCTCTTCCCTCGAGACCGAGGACAAACTCCTTCCCCTCAAGGAATACACCAACCGGATGCCCGAGGACCAGGTGAGCATTTACTATCTAACGGGACCGGACCGGAGGACCCTGGAGGCCAGCCCGCACCTCGAGATGTTCCGGAAGAAAGGGGTCGAGGTGCTGTATCTCTACGATCCTGTTGACGACTTCGTTCTTTCCCATGTGAGCGAGTTTGGGGGCAAGCCCCTGAAGTCTGCTGACCAGGTGGCCCCGGACGAACTCGATAAGCTGGGTTCCGAGGAGTTGCAAGAGGAGGAAAAGCCGGAAACCATGGCCTTTCAGTCGGCCTTTGATGCCCTTCTGAAGCGTTTCCAGGAGATTCTGGGGGACCGGGTCAAGGAAGTCCGGGAGTCTCACCGGCTGACGACGAGTCCGTGCCTTCTGGTCACGCCGGGGGAGGGGCCCAGTATCCAGGTCCAGAAAGTGCTCAGTATGGTTGACAAGAATTTCGAGATCGGCAAAAGGGTTCTTGAGGTGAACAAGGACAATCCTCTCATCCGGAGTTTGGTGGAATTGAACAAGGAGGATGCCGGGTCCCTCCTCGTGACCCAATGCTGCGAACAACTTTTCGAGAACGCCATGCTTGTGGAGGGGCTGGTCCCTGACCCGTCCCAGATGGTGGCTCGAATTCAGAAGATTATGGAGAAAGCGGCCGGAGTCGGGTAGGAGAGGAACGCCCCGATTCACCGGGGCCCTGTGATATAATCGACCAATTTTACCCTTTCTTCACGTGCCCCGAAGTTTCGGCTCGCCGGAAAGCGGGCGGTCAGATGTGCTTTCGGTGCAGACCCGTGGGGCCATGCCCGACGTTTTGAGTCAAAGGAGAAATTTGCCCGTCTATGCCTGAGCTTCGAAAGGATCCGGTCACAGGCCGCTGGGTTATCATCTCGGTTGAACGCGGGAAGCGTCCCTCTGATTTCGTGGTGCGCACGCCTCCCCGGAAGAAGGGGGGATTTTGCCCTTTCTGTCATGGCAACGAATACACCACGCCGCAGGAGATTCTGGCTTTTCGCCCTCAGGGAAGCCCGGCCAATGCCAGCAACTGGTCTCTCCGCGTCGTGCCGAACAAGTTCCCGGCCCTCCAGATCGAGGGGGGACTGGGGCGGGAGGGAGAGGGAATCTACGACCTTATGAACGGGGTGGGTGCCCATGAGGTCATTATCGAAACCCCTGTACACGAGCATACGCTGGCCACCATGCCTCTGGAATCGGTGGAGAGCGTGCTTTGGGCCTATCATTATCGGATGTCGGATCTGAAGCGGGATACCCGGTTCCGTTACGTGCTTATCTTCAAGAACGAGGGAGAAGTTGCCGGAGCCTCCCTTGAACATACTCATTCCCAGCTTATTGCCATGCCCATTGTCCCCTCGCTGGTCAAGGAGGAGATGGACGGCGCCCGAACCTACCATGGGTACCGGGAGCGGTGCATCTTCTGCGACATGATCCGGCAGGAGCTGGAAACCGGAAAGCGGGTCGTCTGGGAAAATCGAAGCTTCATTGCCCTTTCGCCCTTTGCGCCCCGGGTGCCTTTCGAGGTCTGGATTCTCCCGAAGGGTCACGAGTCCCATTACGATGTCCCTTCAGAAGGAAAATATCGGGAAATGGCGGAGACCCTGCAGCAAGTGTTGAAGCGGATTGACAAGACGTTGGACACGCCTCCGTATAACTTTGTGGTTCACACCTCTCCCTTTGACATCGAGAAGAACGACTTCTACCACTGGCACATAGAAATCATGCCCAAGTTGACCAAGCTTGCAGGATTCGAATGGGGGTCGGGCTTCCATATCAACCCTACACCGCCCGAAGAAGCCGCCCGGTATCTTCGAGACGCCAGGATCTAAATCGGGCCAGGCAGGGCATCGAGGGAAGGGCCCTGTGAACCACATGCTTGCTTCTGTTGCTCCCGGAACCCAAGGATACTCCTTCCGCCGGATTCTCTTTCGCTCCATGACTGGCCGCGGGGCCGTTCTCGACGGTCGGGTGTGACGATGAGGTCCATTCGGGTTCTTCTGGTCGCTTCCGAGGCTGTCCCCTTTGCCAAGACCGGGGGTCTTGCGGATGTGGCGGGGACGCTCGGCGTTGAGCTACGACGCAAGGGCGTGGATGCGTCGCTGATTCTTCCCTATTACCGACCGCTCCACACGTCTGCGAGGCCGCGCGCCCTGGGCAAGCAGGTCGAGATTCCCCTTGGAACCGACAAGACGCGGGGAAGCCTTCTGGCGACGGAAGGACGGGAAGGGCTGCCCGTCTTCTTCGTCCGGCATGACGGGTTCTTTGCCCGCAAGGGGCTTTACGGTGAAGGGGGCAAGGACTACCCTGACAACGCCGCCCGGTTCGTCTTCTTTTCGAAAGCCGTCCTGGAGGCCGCCCGGGTTCTCGGCCTTGAGCCGGACATCGTTCACTGCCATGACTGGCAGACGGCCCTGATCCCCCTCTATCTGAAAAGCCTTTACCGGCCCGCTTTCCCGGAGGTTCGGACCGTATACACCATTCATAATCTGGGTTATCAGGGCCTGTTCTGGCACTACGATATGCCGCTCCTGGGCGTGGGCTGGGAATATTTCCACATGAATGCCCTCGAATTCTACGGGAAGATCAACTTTATGAAGGCGGGAATCGTCTTTGGGGATCGAGTCACGGCGGTCAGCCCAACCTATGCCCGGGAGATCCAGACACCGGAAGCCGGCTTCGGATTGGACGGCGTCCTCAGGGCACGCTCAGGAAAGGTCACGGGTATACTGAACGGACTGGATACGGAAGAGTGGAACCCCTCCACGGACCGGCATATCCCAAGGACGTTCGGGCCTGAGCGGTTGCCTGGCAAGGCGTTCTGTCGAACCCAGCTCAGACGGGAGGGGGGGCTCAAAATGCGCCGGGACCTCCCCCTAGTTTCCGTGGTGGCCCGTCTCTCGGAACAGAAGGGCATCGACCTGGTCTTTAAGGCGGCGGAGCGTTTCGTGGGATCGAAAGCAGCCCAGATGGTAATTCTGGGGGAAGGTGACCCGGTGGCCGAAAGAAAGGCCATGGGCCTCATGGAGTCGCACCCTGGTTATCTTTACGCGCACACCGGGTTCGACGAGGGGTTGGCTCATCGGGTGTACGCGGGGTCTGACCTGTTTCTGATGCCCTCCCGTTATGAACCGTGCGGACTGGGTCAGATGATCGCCATGCGTTACGGAGCCGTCCCCGTCGTTCGAAAGACCGGCGGCCTCGCGGATACGGTCCGGGAGAAAGGACCGGATCGGAATGGTTATGTCTTCTCAGGTAAAGCGCCCGCCTCGTTTATGGGTGCGGTTCAAAGGGCCCTGGCGGATTTTTCACGGGAAGAGGAGTGGACCTGCCGAATGACCAACGGGATGATGGGCGATTATTCATGGGCGCCTCGCGTGGATGAGTACGTTCGTCTCTATGCCGAACTGCTGATGGACCGGAAGGAGGCCTGACCGCGTGAAGCTGAAGCGCAGGCTCACTCTTTTTGCGGCGGTGTACCTGGCATGCGCCGGCATGATCGGGCTCGTGGTCTACTCCACGGTGAGCACCATGCGCTATGACCTGAACGAACTGAACCAGTCGCACCAGGAACGCGAGGCCTATGTGCGCCTGAAATCCGAGATTAATCGTTACATCATGGCGGT
>QJVM01000248.1 GCA_003235715.1 Nitrospirota bacterium | reverse complement strand
ACATGGGATGCGGGGTGGCTTCCGGCCAGAAGCACGGTGACCACGGTTTCAAAAACCCCGAGCCCCCCGGGCACTTGACTGAGAAGGCCGGACAACTGTGCCAGCATATAGGCCACCATAAAGCTGTAAAACGTTCCGCCCTGAATCGGTTGCAGGAGCACGTAGAGCACCGAGCCGGCAACAAGCCAGTCCATGGCCCCGAGAAGAACCTGCGGGAGCAGAAGCCCCGGGTCCGGAAGCGTCACCGTCCATCGGGCGACTTGAAACGGGGTCTTTCGTCGAAGGCCAACCAGAAGATATAAAGCGACCGCGCAGAGAATCCCGATTCCCAGAACCACCAGTGTCGCCTGCCCGATCGGCAACCCGGCCGGAACGGGTAAAGGCTCGACCACGAAAAGCAGACCGGCAAGGCAAAGAAAGCCCAGCCAGAGGGTGACCGTGCAAAACCCCACCACCCTGGAGATTTCCGGCGTTGAAAGCCCCCACCCCGAATACAGCCTGAACCTTACCGAAGCACCGGCAATCAGGGACAGACCGACATTGTTGCTGAACGCATACCCGATGAACGAGGCCAGGGCGGTCTTTCGAGCCGGCAGGGGATGTCGAACGTAGCGAAGAGCGAGGGCATCGTACCCTGTCATAAGACCATAACTGAGAAATGCAAGTAAGCCGGCTATCAGAATTCTGGACCCTCGGAACTCATGAAGAGCGGCCAGCAGGTCTCCAAAATGGTAGGCGCCCAGTTGCCGATGCAGAACCCAGACAGCCGTCGCGAAAAGGAACAGGCTGAGAAGCGGACCAATCGCTCGTCTATAAATCCAAGTCATTCCAGGTTCCGCAGGATTCCGGCCACAGGAATTTCCGCAATCTGAGAACCCACGTTGTGGGTCCTCCGAGCTTAGGTTCGTGAGGCGTTGCAAGGGACATCCCTTTCTCCCTTTCAGAAAATCAGCTTACGCCAATCACCAATGAATAGGAAGATACGTTCGCGGACGGAAGACGACGATGGCTCCGGTGGCATTTTCCCACCTGCAGACGCCATACCAACGAGTGAAAGAGGTGCACCCCGGCTCAGGGCTTTGTTCCCGCCATGCCTCTCCGTCAATGGTTCGAGGCTAAGGGCCTAAGGCAGAGCGAACTGAATTAGGCCAGCTACCTATTGCACTGACAAGGACCTGGTGCTAACGTTGGGATTACCTGGGACCAAGCATCCTTGCGGCAGAGAATCGGGGCTCGAGGACTGGAGGCCTGTCTGATCGGGCGTGCTTCCGGGTTTCACCATCTCAGATGATCAAATCGTCCTACCTCGCTCGCGAACTTCCCCCCGAACTCGGGGAATTGGCCGCGCTCGCCAAGGACTTGCGCTGGACGTGGAGTCATGAAAGCGATGCCCTGTGGCGGCTGATAGACCCGGACATATGGGAAAGAACCGAGAACCCCTACGTGGTATTGCAGAATCTTACGGAAACGCGGCTTCAGGAACTGGTCGCGGATAAGCTGTTCAGAGACCACCTGAGTCAATTGGCTGTAAAACGCCGGAAGTATCTCTCCCAACCGGGCTGGTTCCAGGAGAACTACGGACCTGACCGGATGGGCGGCATTGCCTATTTCAGTATGGAATTCGGTTTGGGCGAAGCCCTCCCAATGTATGCCGGGGGTCTGGGCATCCTGGCCGGCGACTATCTCAAGGCCGCCAGTGACCTGGGGCTTCCTGTGAACGCCATAGGACTCCTTTACCAGGAGGGGTATTTCCGTCAGGGTCTTGGGGACGACGGATGGCAGTTGGAAGCTTATCCCTATAACGACCCGGCCGTCCTGCCGGTTTTCCCGGTGGAGGACCCCTCCGGGGCCTGGCTAACCGTCGAGGTCCAGTTTCCGGGTCGGGTGGTTCGTTGCCGTGCCTGGCAAGCCCATATCGGCGGGGTCAGCCTGTATCTCCTCGACAGCAACGACCCGCTGAACAGCCCCGTGGACCGTGGGATTACCGCGAAGCTTTACGGCGGCGGAGAGGAAATGCGGCTGGCGCAGGAAATTGTTCTCGGCATCGGCGGATGGCGGCTCATTGCTGCCCTGGGTCTGTCGCCGGAAGTGTGCCACCTTAATGAAGGACATGCGGCCTTTGCCACGCTGGAACGGGCTCACCATATAATGCAGCAGGACGAGGTGGGTTTCCGCGAGGCCGTGTGGAGGACCCGTCCGGGAAACCTGTTTACGACTCATACTGCGGTTCCTGCCGGTTTTGACGTCTATCCGGGCCAACTCCTGAAACGCTACGGTCCAACCTACGCCAAACAGCTCGGAATTCCGCTGCAGGAGTTGGCCAGCCTGGGCCGCCTCAACCCCGACGACGAGAATGAGCCCTTCAATATGGCCTTTCTGGCGGCACGAACCTGCGGTGCGATCAATGCTGTGAGCCGGCTGCACGGCAACGTGAGCCGTGACATCTTCCAGGGTCTCTTCCCGCGGTGGCCCCGGGCTGAGGTCCCGGTATGCCACATCACAAACGGCGTGCATGTGCCTACCTGGGATTCCCCCTGGGCCGACGAGGTCTGGACCAGCGCCCTTGGAAAGGAGCGTTGGCGCGGCTGCCCAGATCCTGTAACCAGTCCGATAGAAAACCTCAGGGATGAGGAGTTATGGCTTTTCGCTGCACAGGAACGTGGTGATTTGGTCCGTTACGTTCGCGGTCGTCTCGCCAGTCAATGCAGCCAACGCGGGGACGACCCCGAAACCATAGCCAAAGCTTCACGGGTTCTGGAACCCCATGCCCTAACCCTGGGTTTCGCCAGACGTTTCGCGGCCTACAAGCGACCCAACCTGCTGCTCCATGACACTGAGCGTCTGATTCGGCTGCTCAACCACCCTGATCGGCCCGTACAAGTGATCGTTGCCGGAAAGGCTCATCCCCGTGATGATGTCGGCAAGGGTTTTGTACAGGAGTGGGCACAGTTCGTCCGTCGCCCTGAGGTCCGTCAGCGCGTCGTGTTCCTCGAGGACTACGACATGGCTCTGGCGCAGGAGATGGTTCAGGGAGTCGATGTCTGGATCAACACGCCGCGACGTCCGTGGGAGGCCTGCGGAACCAGCGGCATGAAAGTGCTGGTCAACGGCGGCCTGAATCTGTCTGTGCTTGACGGCTGGTGGGATGAAGCCTACAGTCCGGATGTCGGATGGGCGCTGGGTGATCACCGTGACCGTGGCCCAGAATACGATGGTATCCTTGCGGAAGAACTCTATGCTCTGCTCGAGAACGAAGTGGTGCCACTCTTTTACGACCGTGACGCCGTCGGTATTCCCCGCGCCTGGGTCGCCAAGATCCGGGCCAGTCTTACAAGACTCGCACCACGTTTCAACGCGACCCGCATGGTTCGGGATTACGTCGATGAACTCTACCTGACGGCCTCCGAGGACTATCACGAGAGAAACGAGTACGGAGCAAAACTTGGAACGGAACTGACCGGATGGGAAACGTCCCTGCGCCGCCATTGGCACGAAGTCCGCTGGGGGCAGAGGAGCGTTCGTGCTGAAGCGCACGGTCTCGTGGTCGAAGTAGAGGTCTGCCTGGGCCGCCTGACACCCGACGGGATTCAGGTTCAGCTCTATGCCGACGGCGTGGATGGGTCCGAGGTCGTGAGCATACCTATGACACAAACCCAAGACCCGGGAGCGGATGTCCATTGCTTCCGCTATGCAGCTACGATTGGCCGTGAGCGCCCGCCTGGGGACTATACGGCGAGAATCGTCCCGTTCCATCCTCGGGCGCGGGTGCCCATCGAACTGAACCTCATTCATTGGGCATCGTGAAGGAAGAACTCGGACCGCGTCGTTGAACGACCCCTTGGGAAATGGAATCAGGCCGAAGACCTCGCACCGTTGTTGGCGATGCTGATTTGCTCGGTCATGCGTGGAAAGGCAAGGCAATGTTGCGTGAGGCTTTGAAGAAGAAGTAACCGGTAAGACCTGATATCGCAGGTTTGCTTGCACAGAAATCGACTCGGAACTCAGGCGGGAGTATTCGTATGAACCGGACAGAAAGAACTTTCAACAAAGCGGTTTCAGGCGCCATCCTTGGGTTAGTATTTCTCTTAGCGGGAACATCATGCGCAAAGAAGGACGCAGAACTCGTCTACCGCGCCTACGAGTTCGCTTCCGTTTATCCCGAGGCCTTCGACACCTACGCCATCGAGAATCTTTTCGCACGCGCGGAGGAATTCGAATCCTGCGCTGCCCGGGTTCGGACAGGCCTCGCCCACGGTTTTGCCCGCGTGACCGAAGACTGCAATCGTCTCGAGCCGGAATACCAGGAGGCGTGTAACGACGTGGATGAAACCAGGGTGGCCAGCATGCTGGAGGCCATGGTCGCCACCGCTCGCCAGCAGGCCCTGTATGCGCAGAGCGCGCCCGGCCAGGCCGCCGTAATGGGAAAACAACTCCTCGGTGCCGGCCCATGGGAGAGGGCTCAAAGACAGCTTGCCCCGGTTTTGCAACCGCTATTGATCTGCGATTAGAAGGTGCCGCTGCGAGCCGTATGAATTGGAGGGATCCGGCCTGTCTAGCCCAGCCCCGCTCCTCCTAAAGAATGCCCCGCACAGGATACAGAATCAATCCGATCCCCAGTACCCCCACAGTTACGTTGGTCCTTATGCCGGTATAAAGGGGATGTTCCCTCGGAACCTCCCCGGGATTAGGCGTCCGCAGAAATCGCCGATGCTGTATCACCGAGTAGAGCAACAGAAACGTCCCCAGGACGATGAAGACGACCCCCACGGAGAACGCGGTCTGTCGCTGAAAGACCTTGATCTCATCTTTGCCCACAAACTGGAGGCACAGGGCAAAGCGTTCAATGACGAATCCGAAGGCCATGAGTGAAAGACGCGTCCGGTTCCACGAAAGGAGTGTTCGTTCCGCGGCAAACAGAACCCCGGGATCCTGCACACTGGACATCCGTGGCCTACTTCTTCCGCCGTCGAATCAGCGGCTCACGTTCAATCCCCACGCATCTGCGCGTCTTCCCGGTCCATAGCCGTCCCTGGAAAGGAACCGGACGACACAGGAACGTATCATCATCTTACGGGAGAACCCGGACACACGGAAGCGGTATGCGTGGCCAGACGTCCAGGAAAGGACTAGTCCAGCGTACGGCGGTACCGAGTCAGGCCAATGGTCAGGGCAACCAGCAGAAACAGGGCAATGGGCCAAAGGTTTGGAAGAATCTGACGCAGCCCGTTACCCTTCAGCAGGATACCCCGGACGATTCGAAGAAAATGGGTAAGGGGAAGCACCTCTCCGATAGTCTGGGCCCATACCGGCATACCCCGGAAGGGAAACATGAAGCCGGACAGCAGGATCGACGGCAGAAAAAAGAAGAAGGCCATCTGCACAGCCTGCAGTTGATTACGGGCCAGGGTGGAGAAGGTCAGTCCGACCCCCAGATTGGCGGCAATGAACAGGAGGGATACGAGCAGCAGCAGCCCGAGATGCCCGATCATGGGCACTTTAAAGAGGTACCGACCGGCCAGAATGATCAGCCCCATCTGAAGGTATCCGACCAGAATGTAGGGAATGATCTTTCCCATCATCACCTCGAAGGGTTTCACCGGTGTCGCGAGCAGGTTCTCCATGGTTCCCCGTTCCCGCTCCCGGGTGATGGCAAGCCCGGTGATGATCACCAGCGTCATGGTCAGCACCACCCCCATGAGCCCCGGAACAATGTTGTACTGGGTGATGCCCTCGGGGTTGTAACTCGGGTGGAGAATGAGGGACACGGGCGGCGGGCTGCTTCGTAGGTGAGCCAGCGGACCCGAGAGATCCCTGGCCAGCGCCGCTTCAACCAGCAACCGGGAGGCACCGAGGGCGTTGCTCGTTGCGGCCGGGTCCGTGGCATCGGCCGTGAGGAGAAGGGCGGGCCGGTCACCCCGCACGAGACGGCGACCAAAGTCCTCGGGGATATTGAGCACAAACTGGACCTCGCCCTCTTCGAGAAGCATGGCCGCCTCGGTTTCCGTGGCCGCGGCGTTGACGACGCGGAAGTAGCCGCTGTTCTGCATGGCCGCCACAAGGGTACGGCTGAATGGGCTGTGGTCCGCAGACACAACGGCGGTGGGAAGATGTTTTGGATCCGAATTGATCGCATAACCGAACACCACCATCTGGACAATAGGGATCGCGACCATGATCGCAAAGGTCACGCGATCACGACGCATCTGCACGAATTCCTTGGCCACGATCGCCCCGAACCGGCGGAACGAGAATACACGGGACCACTCCATATCAATCTCCCCCGGGGTTCTGCATCAGGCTGATGAAAACGTCCTCCAGGCCGGCCTCCCCCTCCTCGCAACGAAACCGCGTCGGGTCCAGACCGGAAAGGGCTGCGGCCAGCAGGTCAGGGTCCCGCCCGCTCACGTGGAGAGTGTGTCCGAACGGCACCACCTGGAGCACGCCGTCCCTCCCTTTCAGCTCATCTGAGAGGCGGTGAACGTTTTCGCCGGTAACGGTCCACGTAAAAAGACCGGCGCCCCGGATGACCTCTGCCGCGGTCCCGGACGTTAGCAGGTGTCCGTAGGCCAGATAGGCCACCCGGTGACAGCGTTCAGCCTCGTCCATATAGTGTGTTGAGATGAGCGCTGTTACACCCTCGGCCGTGAGGTGATAGATCTGGTCCCAGAAATCCCGACGGGCCTTGGGGTCCACCCCTGCGGTGGGCTCGTCCAGAAGAAGCAACCGCGGCTTGTGCAGCAGACACGCCGCCAGCGCCAGTCGTTGCTTCCAGCCGCCGGACAGCGTTCCGGCCAACTGGTCGGCAAAGCGTCCGAGGCCCAGGCGTTCCATGGTTTCGTCGACCGTCTCCTTGACCGTCGGAAGACGATAGATGCGGGCCATGAAGCGGAGATTCTCACGAACGGAGAGGTCCTCGTAGAGGCTGAAACGCTGGGCCAGATATCCGCTTTGTAAACGGATGCGCTCGGCCTCCTTGAAGAGGTCGTAACCCAGGCACGTCCCCTCGCCGGAATCAGGCCGGAGAAGTCCGCAGAGCATGCGAATGAAGGTGGTCTTTCCGCTTCCGTTGGGGCCCAAAAAACCATAGATCTCACCAGGTCTTACCCGTAGTGAGAGTCTATTGACGGCGATATTGTTCCCGAAGGCCTTAGTCAGTTCCCTGACGTCGATAATAGGTTCCGAGGGAGTCATGACCCGGCGGCCCGTCGCACGTCCACAGGCTGGCCGGGGTGAAGTCCGGCGGCGGCCCCCGGTTCGGGAACCGCCTCGACCATGAAGACAAGCTTGCTTCGGGTGTCCCGGCTGTAGATGACCGGCGGGGTGTATTCGGCCTTCGGTGAAACGTAAGAGACCGTGGCGTGGTGTGTCTGAGTCGACCCGTCGAATGTAAATTCAACCCGCTCGCCTGGCCGCAGACTACCGGCCACGGCCTCCGGCACGAAGTAACGGATCTTGACACGTTCCGGCGGAAGCAGGCTGATCACCGGAAACCCTGCCGGGACGAATTCGCCGGGGTTGTAGTAGGTATCAAACACAAGGGCATCCTCTGGCGCGTTCTGAGTTTTCTGGTTGAGCTTCCAGCGGGCCTGGCTCACGCGTTCGCGGGCCGCCCGCACTTCGGCCCGGGCCGCGGCCAGGGCGTCGGAGCGTGCACCGAGCCCTGCGGTTTCAAGCTCCGCCGACAGTTCCTCGATCCCTGCCGACGCCCTGTCGAGTTGGGTGACAGCCTGGTCATAGGCCTCGCGACTGACCTGCTCCTCCTTCATGAGGTTTTCGACGCGATCGAACTCCTTCTGGGCCAAAGTGTGCGTGGCCCGGGCCTGAGTCAGTCGCGCCTCGATAGAGCGGATCTCGGTCGGCCGGAGACCTTTGGCCAGATCGGCAAGCTGGCTCGTGGCTCGGGCCAACCCCTGTTCGGCCTCGGCCAGGGCCGCTGATTCAAGCGCATGTTCCAGCACAAAGAGCAGGTCACCTCCGGTAACCGTGCTTCCCCGCCTGACGGCCAGAACCTCCAGCTGACCGGCAACCGGTGAGGCCACCTGAAGGTATTCGCCCTCGACATACCCCTGGAAGCGATTATTCTCGTTGTTAGTGCAACAGGCGAAAGCAGGGAGAAGAAGGAGAAGAGTGACCTTGTACAGTGCATTCCCGACGGGCATGGTCTCATCCTATTCCCTTATCGTGACTTTGCCAATACCTCGTGCGTTCGCAGAGAGTCGTGCTTCTCCAGGGCGGGCCCGTGGGACAGAAAGAACAAGACCCCACGGAAAAAGGAAGGCGTATACCGACAGGATGTCCCCGTGCGCGTCTTTGTTCAGAGGGTTTCCGGGTTTGGGAGCACGACGCGCATGGCCTCTTTCAGTGCCGCTCTGACCAGGTCCTTCCCGGGCACCGACGATGCCCCGTATCGCCTTCAGGTCATCCCGAAGTTCGCGACGGAACGCATGGCTGGGTCGATATCGAGTCCGTTGACCCGGACCGTAGGACTCCCGGCAAACCGATATTTCCGGGCTTCCTCCGCGTCATGGATGACAATATGCTCGATTGTGCCCTCGAGCCCCACTTCGTCCATGGCCTTCCGGACCAGCGCCAGGGTCGGCGGCGTCGCGTCACACTTCGAGATCGAAAGAACCACTACCGTGAGCATGTCTTCTCCCCTGTTCTTCGCACCAACGCAGGCAGACTGCAACACCACCGTCAATGAATAGATGAATATGGACGGCCACCGTGTCATGCCCACCCATAAGCTTAACGCCCTCGGCGGCTTTTCCGCTCCGTTACAGGTTATCACGACAGCGCATACGGGTCGGATTCGGTCAATCTGAACGAAGCGCCACCACCGTCCAGAGGGCACCAATCAAATCCACCAGTCCAAACAGGATGATAGCCGGCGCAACATAACCCCGCCATACGAACGTGGCGTAGAAGATAAGCATGGCTGATCGTCCATAGACAGTCAGATGAAACGCGTCCTTCATCTCCTTGCGGGCAAATTGTATATAAAAGAAGCTCAACACCAAGACCAGGGCACCCAGCATACGAATCCACACTTCGTTCGTGGTGGGAAATCCGAACGTGGTCAAAAGCGAATTCGGAAAAGAAACAACCCACGCGCCCAGTAGACCGAGATATACCCCAAAACAGAATACAGTCCTGGCTGGTTTGCTCATGGATTCAGGTAATATCCTTCCGGAGTCCCCTGTCGTACAACTCCTCTCCTGCGCCCATATTTAAGGCCGGAGCGGATTAGCGGTTCTCCTTGAGAAATTCCACGAAGGCCTGGTAGGACGGTGGAAGAGTTCTCTGGGCATGAGCGACGACAAAGAAACTCCGCCGCATGGTGACCCCCTTGACCTTGACAGCCCGGATCAGCCCCAGGGCCACCTCATCGCGGATCGCGTACCGGGAGAGAATCGCGGCGCCCAAACCCGACTTCACCGCTTCCTTCACCGCGTCTGTGGACCCGAAGATGGCCGTGATATTGAGCATCTTCAGGCTCACGCGGTGAAGGAGGTGTTGTTTCTCCATACTGGCCCGGGAATCAGAGCCCTCTTCTCTCATGAGCAGCGGGATGGAGAACAGTCTTGTGGGCAGGATCGTGTCCGGCTTGATGAAACCCGGTTTAGTGGCCAGTACCAGTTCGTCCTCGATACGGTGAAGAACCGCAATATCCTTTCCTCTGGGTTCTTCATTGATGACGCCAAGGATCTGTTCCCCCGTACGGATGGTGGAAGCAATCGCCTTCGATTCCTTTATGACCAGTTCGAAAAAGATACCCGGATGCTCTGCTCGAAAGGCGGCCAGAGCAGGGGGAAGGACGTATGTTCCCGGCAGGCTTGTCGCGGCGATGGAGATGAGGCCACTCAGTCCTTCCTCTTGGGGCCGAAACTCCTGACGGAGCGTCTCCATCTGCCGGAGCAGGTCCCCGGCCCGGGCATAGAGCCGCTCTCCTTCGGCCGTCGGATGGGTCTTTCGCCCCACGCGGTCAAACAGGCGGACGCCGAGTTCATCCTCGAGGCGTTTGACGTAAGCACTCACCGAAGGCTGTGAAAGGTGAAGCGCCTCCGCGGCACGGGAGAAATTCCTGTGACGGTAGACTTCAAGAAAGACCTGCAGGGGGTAGATATCCACGTTTTGTTCTCCAGAGGGGAACGCCGGGGTTGTCGCGCCATTTTATCATGCCGGGGTTTTCACCTTTGATTCCTCGGGCGGGTCCCAGCCTTCTGTATATCTCCGGAGCCGTGACCTCAGCGTACGGAGTTCAGTCTTCCAGGGTTTCACGCACCTTGGCCGCAAGGTCCTCCATGGAGAAAGGCTTCTGAATGAAATGGACTCCTTCCTCAAGAATTCCGTGATGGGCGATGATGTTTGCCGTGTAGCCCGACATGAAAAGGGGCTTGAGTCCAGGAAAACGGGATTCCAGTTTCTCCGCCAGATAGCGGCCATTCATTTCCGGCATGACCACATCGGTCAGCAGGAGATGCACCGGCCCTACGTGTTCCTCGGCCAGACGGAGTGCCTCGCCCGGCGTCCTTGCGGCGAGGATCCGGTACCCGTTCATTTCCAGCATGCGGCGGGTGAGGTCCAGGAGGACCGGCTCATCTTCCACGATGAGCACCGTCTCCTTTCCCTTCGCAACCGGTTTCCGCGTGGTTACTCTTTCTGCGTGGCCGCCCTCTTTCACGTGCCTTCGCAGATAGACCCGGACCGTCGTGCCATGACCCGGTGTACTCTGAACGTCTATGAACCCTTCGTTCTGCTTCACAATACCGTATACGGTGGCCAGCCCCAAACCCGTGCCCTCCCCCACCTTCTTCGTGGTAAAGAAAGGCTCAAACAATCGGTCAAGGGTCTTGCGGTCCATTCCGCATCCGTTGTCCCTCACCGAGAGCATGGCGTAT